>SXMA01000035.1 GCA_005777515.1 Actinomycetota bacterium
GAGAGGACAAATGGCTTGCCATCTGGGGCTATGCAGTAAGAGTTTTCAAAGTGAGCGCCATAGGACTTATCTTGCGTGACAACAGTCCAATTATCATCAAGGACTTTAGTTTTTTCAGAACCAAGAGTGATCATCGGCTCAATAGCAAAGACCATTCCAGCCTCAATCGTTGGGCCATGGCCAGCTTTACCAAAGTTGAGAATATGCGGCTCCATATGCATTGCATTTCCAATGCCATGGCCGCCATATTCTCGCAAAATTCCATACTTTCCTTGCGAATTAATATATTTCTCAATGGCATGGCCGATATCAGAAATCTTTGCTCCCATAATTCCCGCAGCAATTCCATACCAGAGTGATTCTTCGCAAACTTCCAACATCTTGGCATGCTCACCTTTAATTGGATCCACAATCATGGTAAATGCAGCATCACCATGCCAACCATCAATAATTGCTCCACAATCAACTGAGACAATGTCCCCGGGCATGAGCATTCGATCACCTGGAATTCCATGAACGATTTCATCATTTACTGAAACACAAATTACCGCTGGATAGCCGTGATAGCCCTTAAAGTTTGAGCTTCCCCCGCCGCGTTTGATATTGGCCTCAGCAATTGCATCAAGTGCGCTAGTTGTAATACCAGCTTTGATATTAGCTCTTACTAACTCTAGAGTGCTTCGCACCAAGAGATTTGCCTGGCGCATACTCTTTAGTTGATCCAAGGTCTTTATCTGGATCGCCATTACTTAACTCAGTTTCTTACTTAGAGCTGCTATGGCAGCTGAGGTGATATCTGAAATCTCACCAGTTGCTGCAATAGTTACCAAGAGATTGGCATCTCGATAAAAGCTAATAATTGGCGCGGTTTGCTCGCCATAAACCTCAAGGCGCTTTCTAATTATCTCTTCCTTGTCATCATCGCGCCCTCTAATGGAGAGGCGCTTAACGATCTCCTCATTATCAAGGGATAGTTCAAGTGCGGCATCAAGTGAGGCGCCAGATTCAGCAAGCATCGCATTTAAAACTTCTGCTTGCGAGACATTTCTTGGGAAACCATCTAGCAAGAAGCCAGCTTTGGCATCATCTTTTGCCAGACGATCTTTAACCATCTCATTAGTTAGTGAATCTGGAACTAGCTCGCCTTTATCCATAAAGGACTTTGCTTTGAGGCCAAGTGGTGTGCCATTTTGTAAATTGGCACGGAAAATATCGCCGGTTGAAATGTGTGGAATTTTGTAATGCTCAGCAAGATGAACTGCCTGAGTTCCTTTACCGGCACCTGGTGGTCCAACCAGGATTAAGCGCATTAGCGCAAGAACCCCTCATAAGAGCGTTGCTGCAGCTGGCTCTCGATCTGCTTAGCAGTATCAAGACCAACGCCAACCACGATCAAAATAGCAGTTCCACCAAATGGGAAGTTCTGAGATGCGCCAAAGAGCACCAGTGCAATGATTGGAATAATTGCAACAAGTGCTAGATAGAGCGAACCAGGAGCAGTAATTCTATTTAATACATATGCAAGGTAATCACTAGTTGGCTTTCCAGCTCGAATGCCTGGAATGAAGCCACCATACTTACGCATATTCTCGGCAGTCTCTTCTGGATTAAAAGTGATCGCTACATAGAAGTAGGCAAAGAAGATAATCATCAGCGCATAGAGCGTTATATAAATCGGGTGATCGCCTTGAACAAAGTTAGTTGAAATCCAGACCGCCCATGGCGCTTGGGAGTTGGTGAAGTTAGCGACCAGGGATGGAATATATAGAAGCGATGAAGCAAAGATAACCGGGATAACCCCTGATTGATTGACCTTCACTGGAATATAAGTTGTAGTTCCACCATATTGGCGTCTTCCAACCTGCTTCTTGGCATATTGAACCGGAATTCTGCGCTGAGATTGTTCAACAAATACCACCGCCGCCACAATCAAGACTCCAACCGCCATAATAAATAGGAATGTTGCCCAGCCGCGGGAGAGCTTGATTGACCAGAGCTGACCAGGAAATGTCGCCGCAATCGAGGTGAAGATCAAGATTGACATTCCATTACCAACGCCGCGATCAGTGATTAACTCACCTAGCCACATAATCACCGATGTTCCAGCAGTCATCACAAAGATCATTGTGACAATGCGCTGCCAAGAAGTATCAGGGATGATCGCTTCAGTACAGCCATTGATTAGACGACCTGGAGTTCTAGCAACTGCAATCAAACCTGTGGTCTGCATAACTGCAAGACCGATAGTTAGATAGCGGGTGTATTGAGTTAACTTAGCCGTTCCTGATTGGCCTTCCTTCTTTAGAGTTTCAAAGCGAGGAATAACAACGGTTAATAGCTGAACGATAATTGAAGCGGTGATGTAAGGCATGATGCCGAGTGCAAATACCGAGAGCTGCAATAGCGCCCCACCGCTAAATAGGTTAATAAGTCCAAATAGGCCGCCAGTATCAACATTTGCTAGGCAGCGCTGAACTGCGCCATAGGAAACACCTGGAGTTGGAATGATTGAACCAAAGCGAAATAGAGCCATGATTCCAAGAGTGAAGAAGATTTTACGGCGCAGATCAGGAGTTTTGAAAGCCTTAGCAAAAACTGATAGCAACATTATCTTCTCCTCTTATTTCAACTAGAGATTATCTAGAGCGTCTTAATACTTCCGCCGGCGGCAGAGATTTTCTCTGATGCCGATGATGAGAAGCTATGGACTGTGACATTTACCTTAACGGAGATATCGCCATTTCCTAGGACCTTAACTGGGCGGCCCTTGCGAGCAGCGCCTAATTTATAGAGATCATCGATGGAGACCTCTCCACCTTTTGGAAATAGCGCATTGATAGTTGAGACATTTACAGCCTGATAAGTAACGGTCTCAGGGTTTTTGAAGCCACGAAGTTTTGGCAAGCGCTGCACAAGAGGCATCGCTCCACCTTCAAAACCTGCGCGAACTACATTTCTAGCCCTAGTTCCTTTACCACCACGACCAGCAGTCTTTCCCTTGGAGCCTTCGCCTCGACCTTTTCGGGTCTTTGCTTTCTTAGCACCAGGAGCAGGACGGAGATGATGAGCTTTTAGCACCATAGTTATTCGACCTCCTCAACCTTAATCAAATGACGAACGCTATGAACCATTCCGCGAATCTCTGGACGATCTTCCTTAACTACAACATCACCGATTCTCTTAAGGCCCAGTGAGCGAAGAGTGTTTCGTTGATCAGGAGGATTGCCAACTTTTGAGCGAACTTGAGTGACTTTTAGACGTGGCATTTTATGCACCTGCCGTTGCGCTCATAGCACGGATGATCGCAGCTGGAGCAACGCGCTCAAGTGGAAGTCCGCGACGTGCAGCAATTGCTGCTGGATCTTCCAACATCTTTAACGCTTTTGCTGTGGCATGAACCATGTTGATTGGATTATTTGATCCAAGTGACTTAGTTAGAACATCACTAATTCCTGCGCACTCAAGAACTGCGCGCACTGGACCACCAGCGATAACTCCAGTACCAGGAGCTGCAGGGCGAAGTAGAACTACGCCGGCTGCATCTTCGCCTTGAACTGGGTGCGGGATAGTGCCTTGAATTCTTGGAACTTTGAAGAATGACTTCTTCGCCTCTTCGACAGCTTTAGCAATGGCTTGTGGAACTTCTTTTGCTTTTCCATAACCAATACCAACCATTCCATTGCCATCACCTAGAACAACAAGTGCGGTGAATGAGAAACGACGGCCTCCAGAGACAACTTTTGCTACGCGGTTGATGAAGACCACGCGCTCGATGTAGGGAGACTTCTCAGATTGGCGATCATCGCG
Source organism: Actinomycetota bacterium (assembly GCA_005777515.1). Classification (GTDB taxonomy): domain Bacteria; phylum Actinomycetota; class Actinomycetes; order Nanopelagicales; family Nanopelagicaceae; genus MAG-120802. The sequence goes on from SXMA01000035.1 coordinate 3,808, forward strand.
ACGTTCGCGCTTATCGCGTCCACGCTTTGGCTTCTCTGCCTCTGTGCTTACTACTTCTTTATCGGCCATTAGAAGTCCAACCCATTCTCTCTAGCACCTTCGGCAAGCGCTGCTACTCGCCCGGTGTAACGATTTCCACCACGGTCAAAGACCACTGTGGTAATTCCAGCTGCTTTTGCGCGATCTGCAACTAATTGGCCGACGCTTCTTGCCTTCTTAGTCTTATCTGCAGATGTTGCTCTTAGCTCTTTTTCCATAGTTGAAGCAGAGGCCAGAGTATGGCCACGTGAATCATCAACGATTTGCGCAACTAAGTGGCGAGCGGAGCGGGTAACAACTAAACGTGGACGCTCAGATGTTCCAGTGACTCTCTTTCGCACTCTAAAGTGGCGACGGGCGCGGGCAACTTGAGTAGAGCCCTTAACAATCCTCTTAGAGATATTCATGCCTTCTTACCTGTCTTTCCAGCCTTGCGGCGAATGCGCGCACCTTGTAGATGCAGACCCTTGCCTTTATATGGATCGGCTTTGCGAAGTTTTTGAATCTTGGCAACAACTTCTCCAAC
>SXMA01000006.1 GCA_005777515.1 Actinomycetota bacterium
GGAGTAACTGATTTACTTAAGAAAATCCTGCGCACGCCAGCAACTCCTGAGATGTCATTTTCCGATGATCCACTAAGAATGCTAAGAGCTGCTCGTTTCGTTTCGCAATTAGGGTTTGCAATTGATCAAGCGGTGCTAAGCGCAATGGGCGAGATGAAAGATCGCCTAGAAATTATCTCTGCAGAGCGAATAAGAGATGAGTTTATAAAGATTATGCTCTCTGATGATCCACGCTTAGGAATTAATATTCTGGTTGAGAGCGGTCTTTGCGATAAGTTCCTTCCAGAAATTTCAAAACTAAGGCTAGAAGTTGATGAACATCACCACCATAAAGATGTTTATGAGCATACGTTGACCGTTCTTGAGCAAGCAATTGCTCTAGAGCATCGTTTAGGCGGCACAAATCTGGTTGTCAGGCTAGCTGCTCTCTTTCACGACATCGGAAAACCTAAAACCAAAGCCCTAGTTGATGGCGGCGGAGTGACATTTCATCACCATGAAGTAGTGGGCGCAAGAATGGCTAAAGAGCGCTTAAAAAAGCTTCGTTTTGATCATGAAGTAGTTGATGCAGTTAGCGAATTAACCTTTCTGCATCTACGTTTTCACGGCTATGGCGATGGGGCTTGGAGTGATTCTGCGGTGCGAAGATATGTCAGAGATGCAGGCGATCTTCTAACCCACCTTCATGTTCTTACTAGAGCTGACTGCACAACTAGAAATAAAAAGAAGGCAGAGACTTTAGCGCTCCATTATGACCACCTAGAGGAGCGCATTGCTGTCTTGATGGAGCAGGAAGAGCTATTAAAAATTAGACCTGACCTTGATGGCAACGAAATTATGAAACTTCTTAACATCGCCGCTGGTCCTATTGTAGGAAAAGCCTATGAATATCTCTTGGAGTTAAGACTGGAGCACGGCCCCCTTGGAAAAGATAGAGCAGAGCAAGAGTTAATGAATTGGTGGAGCGCTAGAAGTCAGAATTAAAGCGCGACTTTCTAAGAAGTAATATTGCAAACATAAAGTATGTAAGCGCAATTACTAAAGGCAATACTGCAGATTCTCCAGATGGCGGCAAGAGCAGCGCAGCAATTATTGCGCCAGAGACAATCCCGCCATTTACTATTACGTCATAAACGGCGAAGACTCGGCCACGATAATTATCATCAATCTTTGATTGCACTAAAGCATCATTTGTCACCTTAACGCCTTGCCCCGCCATGCCAGCAAAGAAACCAGTGGCAACTAAAAAGAATTCACTTTGATTAAGTGCCAAAGCAATTGGAAGTATTCCGCTTGCAAAAAGTGAGTATCTAATCCAGGCATGTCTTCCGTATTTCTTTACTCCAAATGGGGCAATGATTGCACCGAGTGTTATACCAAGGCCTGCCACTGTAATTGCAAAAGCAAAGCCAGCAAGACCGGCATCAGGATCTGCTGGGTCATTAAAAGTATTTCTATTCAATAAAAGCGCCATTAAAGTTAGAGCTGTTAACCCGCCGCGTTGAACAGCGGTTGCTGCAATTCCAGAGAAACAATCCCGGACTTTGCGAAGGAATCTATAGCCCTCAGCCATCTCTTTATATGCCGCAGCAATACTCTGCTTTCTAATCTCATTAGCCATAGGGCCTAGTTGCTCTCGCTTTAAACGAAGCGAAAGAAGCGCGGTGATGAGAAAACAGATTGAGGCAAAAATTATTAAGCTGGCATCTGCTTGATTAGCGCTCACCTCCCCTTCTAGGAGAGTGCGAATCCCAATTCCCACTCCTCCGCCGATAACGACAAAGACTGTTCCGCCAGTAACAGCAGCAGCATTAACTGAAACTAGAGTATTTCTCCCCTCAACTCCATCAAGATTGATTAACAAAGGAAGACCTGCAGAGAGTCCAGCAAGGATTAAGCGATTAACACCAAAGGCAAGAAGTACAAAGATTGTTAACTCAATTCCCGTGGCACCATTTCTTATAAGCCCTGCGATAAAGATTAAAGTGAGCGCTCTGAATAAATTGGCAAATAAAATAACTCTCTGTCTGGAAACACGATCGAGAATAGTTCCAACAAATGGCCCAATTAAAGAGTAAGGAAGTAAGACAACCGCAAAGGCTGCGGCAGCAGATTTTGCATCTGGTTGCCGCTCCGGTGAGAATAAAACAAAGGAGGCTAGAGCTGATTGAAATACGCCATCTGTGAATTGCCCCATCCAACGAAGGGCAAGAAGTCTTCCCACAGCCGTTTTTCGTATGACTTTCCAGAAATTCACATCTCAAGCGTAGTTAATCTTTTGGCTTTATCCTTCTCCGATGTGGTCCAAGCGAGCCTATGTTGATTTCACCTTGCGTAAGCGGGCAACTATTGCCGCTATCTATCGCGGGTTAAACACCACCTCTGATGCTTGTGATGCCCACCCATACTTAAGATTGGCCGCTAAACACCATGGACTTTTAACGCAGCGAGATTGTCCAATGTGTCGCAGAGATAAAGTCCATGAGTTGCAGTACACCTTCGGTGATCAACTTGGTCAATACTCAGGGCGTATTAAAAATGATTCAGAATTAGATGAGATGCAGAGTGAGTTTGGAGAGTTTCGTGTCTATGTTGTTGAAGTCTGCTTAGGCTGCGGATGGAATCACTTAACCTCCTCTTTCCTTTTAGGAGATGGGCAAGAGCGCAAACCACCACGAAAGGCAAAGACTCTCTAGTAGGTTTCACTTGGTTAGGCTAAGCACATGGAATGGCTGAAAAAGTCCTGGGTAAGGCTGGGAATTCGAATCTCTGGCTTTTTATTTCTCATCGGAGCCACTGCATTCACTATCGCATACTTCACAACAGATATTCCAGATCCAAATGATTATGTAAATTCTCAATCCACAATAATCCAATTCTCTGATGGCGATGAAGTAGGAAGAATCGGCGCACAAAATCGCACCATCGTTCCGCTAGCTGGCGTGCCTCAAGACCTAAGGCGAGCAGTGCTAGCAGCCGAAGATAAAGGCTTTTATTCGCAAGGCGCCTTTAATCCGCTAGCAATATTAAGAGGGGCGATAAATACCGCACTTGGAAGAGGACTGCAAGGCGGCTCAACAATTACCCAGCAATATGCAAAGACTGCCTTCCTAACCCCAGATCGAACAATTCAAAGAAAAATCATTGAGCTAATCGTTGCTATAAAACTTGAGAATCAATTGTCAAAAGATCAGATCTTTGAAAATTACTTAAACACCATTTATTTTGGCCGCGGAGCATATGGCGTAGAGACTGGGGCAAAGGTTTATTTTGGTAAGAGTGCAAACCAACTAACTATTCCGCAAGCTGCGGTTCTGGCAGCGATATTGCGCTCCCCTGGCTACTACGACCCGGAATATCGCGAGGGAAATAAGGAGCGCTTAGAGGCTAGATATAAATATGTTCTAAACAACATGGTTGGTGAAGGTTGGCTAGAGAGAGATGAAGCCGATAGGTATTTGAAGAAAGTCCCCGAGATTCGTCCTCGACTTAGCACCGGACAACTAGCAGGAAACAAAGGTCATTTAATTGAGGCGGTGAAGAAGGAGTTAAATTCCCTAGGTTTTACTGAAGAAGAGTTGATGATTGGCGGGCTTATTGTTCGAACCACTCTAGAGAAAGGCCCACAGACGGCGGCAGAGACTGCAGTCTTTAATCAATCCCCAGAAAATGCCCCAGATGATCTTCGTATTGGTCTAGTTTCAATCAGGCCTGGAACTGGTGAGATTGTGGCAATGTTTGGCGGAAAAGATTATTTAGAGCGACAATTAAATGATGCCACGCAAGGAATCACCCAGGCAGGATCAACGTTTAAACCATTTGCCCTCGTTGCAGCACTTGAACAAGGGATATCTCTTGCAAGTGTTTGGAATGGAGATGGGCCAAAGATATTTGATGACTTTTTAGGTCGGCCGTATGAAGTTTCAAATTATGGCAATAAGTCATTTGGCGATGTCACACTGCTTAATGCAAGCGCTGTCTCTGTTAACACAATCTATGTTCCACTTGGTATTAAAGTTGGCGTAGATAAAGTAATCGATGCTGCAAGAAGAGCTGGCATACCAGAGAGCGTTGCTATGGTGCCATCTCCTTCGGTAGTGCTTGGTGTAGCAAGCCCAAGAGTTATTGATGTTGCTAACTCATTTGCCACCTTTGCGGCAAATGGCATCAAATCAAAGCCATTTCTAGTTAAAGAAGTATTAGGCCCAAATAAAGGGATCCTTTATCAAGCTCGGATTGAGACTGAACAAGTCTTCGATGAGAGCGTGATGGCTGATCTAAACTACGCGCTCGGCGAGGTAGTAAGAGCAGGAACTGCATCCTCGGCTTTAAGAGGATTTGGCAGACCGGCTGCCGGAAAGACTGGAACTTCTCAATCAAATGCTTCTGCTTGGTTTACTGGATATACCCCGCAACTGGCAACCTCCATTGCATTTTATAGAAATGATGCCACTGAATCACTAAATGGAATTGGCGGACTAAATTCTGTAACTGGCGGAAGTTTTCCAGCTCGAATCTGGAACGCATATATGAAGGCAGCTCTTAAAGGCCAACCAAAATTGGATTTTGCTGCGCCCACATTTATTGGTGGAGTTGA
>SXMA01000007.1 GCA_005777515.1 Actinomycetota bacterium
GAGTTAATTGATCACCACTTAAATAGCTGAGCTCTTTTAGCACCTCACTTACGCGATCAAAGGTTCGAGGAATAACGTTGGTTCTGCCCTCCATGCGCGCTTTTAGTCCCGCAGACTCTTTTTCAAGCCTTGCTGCCTTTTCAAAACCACGGGCATTACTCTCTCGATTCGGACAGCTATGACATGGATGGTGTTTGAGAAATCTTCGATGCTCGCTTATCTGCTCTTCGATATTTCCATGATGCTTTTTCCGACTACCACTAGTGATTCTCCGTGATGAAAACTGAGCTTCCAACTCCTTAATCGCAAAGCGAGCCTTCATATACTCACCCATATCACCAAGATCGCTCTGAGATCCTTCTATTAGAGTTTTGATTGCAACTTCATTTTTTGCAATCTGTCTAGCTAAACCAACAACAGCTTTATCTGCTTGAAACTGGGCGAAGGAAAAACCAAGTGACTTTCTTGCTCGCTCATGGCCGAATCTTGAAATTAAATTAGCGCTCATGTTATAGGTCGGGGAAAATGATGAACGGAGCGGATAGGTTCTGGTACTTGCAAGGCCTGCAGCAATAGAGCTGTCCATCTGTTCATTCCAAATGATCAACGCATTACCTTCGATATCTATCCCGCGCCTCCCAGCTCTTCCGGTTAGTTGGGTGTATTCGCCAGGTGAAACATTGACATGACTTTCTCCATTCCACTTCACAAGTTTTTCTAAAATCACACTTCTTGCCGGCATATTGATCCCAAGAGCTAGAGTTTCGGTTGCAAAGACAATCTTTAAAAGCCCTCTCTGGAAAAGCTCTTCAATAGTTTCTTTGAACATGGGAAGCAAACCTGCGTGATGAGCGGCAATGCCTCGCTCCAACGCTTGAGCCCACTCATGAAAACCAAGAACTCCGAAATCCTCCGAAGGCAGTTCATGCGTCTTAAGCGCAATGACTCGCCTAATCTCCTCTTTCTCAATCGAATTGGTGAGCGATAGGCCCTCGCGAATACAAGATGAAACAGCGCCATCACACCCAGCCCGGGAGAAAATAAAGAATATGGCCGGCAAAAAACCACGCTCTGCAAGCTTTTCAACAACTTCTGGCCTTGTTAGAGACTTAATCGAACTAAATTTACTCTCTTTCCAACTCTTGCTTCCACCAGGGACCTTCTTGATTGAATTCTTTTCAATTCGCAGAATCTCTGGATTTACCCGTCCCTCATCGACAAAGAGATCAAGGATTCGATTTCCGATCAAAATGTGCTGATAGAGCGGAACTGGCCTGATTTCACTAAGCACCACTTCAGTTTCTCCGCGCACCGTCTTTAACCAGTCTCCAAACTCCTCGGCATTTGAAACAGTAGCTGATAGCGAGACTATTTGAATTCGCTCTGGGAGATGAATCAGTATCTCTTCCCAGACCGCTCCACGAAACTTATCTGCGAGGTAATGAACTTCATCCATAACTACATAGCCAAGATCATCAATTGCATCTGATCCGGCATAGATCATATTACGCAGAACTTCAGTCGTCATAACAACTATGCGAGCCTCACTATTAATAGATGAATCTCCGGTGAGAAGGCCAACTTCAGATTCGCCGTAAAGTCTTACCAAGTCCTGATACTTTTGATTTGATAGCGCTTTAATTGGCGTGGTGTAGAAGCAACGTTCGCCATTCTTTTCAGCCAGAAACGTTGCAAACTCTCCAACAATTGTCTTTCCAGCTCCTGTGGGCGCGGCAACTAATACGCTTTTGCCGTCCTCTAGATGATGGCAGCCTAGGCTTTGAAACTCATCAAATCCAAAGTCATAGTTAGCCATAAATTCAGTTGTTAGAGGATGTGAACTTCTCTTCTTTGCCGCGGCATACCTTTCAGCCGGAGATGAAGTACTCACATGCGCCACGTTAGTAGGCCGCGCTCTATTACGCGCGCTTTAATTGGCAGTGGCCCAACTCGCTCTCCGTCGGCATAGGCCACGGCGTCAGAGTCAATTTCAACGCTCCTGCCCCGCGAAATTTTGACCGCAGGGTGTGTCGTGTGTTTTCCGGAGAAAACCTTTGGAAAAACTTTCAGGAATTCCCATTTTGATACTGGGCTGAGAATTAAGATATCGAATAATCCGTCATCAATTTTTGCATCAGGAGTGACCTTCATTCCTCCCCCGTAACAGATCCCATTAGAAACAGCTATCAGCATTGCTTCACTCTCGAAAGAGAATCCATCGATGCCGAATCTATAACTCTTAGGTTTGAAGGTTGATAGAACCAGAAGTATTGAAATGTTGTATTTAGCTCGTCCCTTAATTGCCTTCATAGCATTAGCTCGCTCATTGACCATTGAATCAAAGCCTGTGCTAAGAACATCTACGAAATACTTTTCTCCTACCTTTCCAACATCGATTAATGAGGGTCGGCTTGTGAGGTAATGCTTGATTAATTTCTCTGGGTTCTTTAGTTCTAAATTGAGCGTTCTGGCAAAATCATTACCAGTACCAGCGGGTATTAAGGCTATTCCAAGACCACTGCCCACTAACTCCTGCACTGCGAGGTTTACGGTTCCATCGCCACCAATCAGGAATAGGCCTTCGAATTTCTGGCTTTCCTTTAATTTGATCCTTAGATTCTCCTGAGACTCTTGAGTGCTATTAGCTGAGAGATCTATATATTCAATACGGAGAGCTTTCAATTCTTGCTTTACAAACTTCCCGACCTTATTTCCGCGTCCATTTCCTGACTTGGGATTTATCAGCAGAAGCCACATGAGAGAAGATCAATCTATTCAGGAAGAGGTTCATCAATTGGTGATGCTTGATCAATGTCCGCGGCTTGATTATCACCAATTTGCTTAGACTTCTTATCTCGTTTCTTGTCAACTAGTAGCGCAATTGCGCCAGCGCCAAAATAGAAAACAATGAGCGGCAGAGCAAGAGCGGCCATAGAAAGTGGATCTGCAGTTGGTGAGAAGGCAGCAACAAAAACCGTTATGCCAAAGATTGCAAAGCGCCAAGGTTTTAAAATTGCTCTTCCAGAGAGGACCCCAACTAAATTGAGCGATACCAGAAAGACCGGTAGCTCAAAAGCAAGCCCAAAAATTAGAATGATTCGAAGCACGAAACTCAAGTAATCATCAAATCTAACTAGGTTATTCAAGCTATCTGGGGTGAAACCAAATAGAACTCTGATAGCAATAGGAAGGATGTAATAGGCAAGAGCAGCGCCAAGTGTAAAGAAAGGTGTTGCTGCGATGATGAAAAAAACTGACTTGCGCCTCTCTTTCCTATGTAGAGCAGGGGCAATAAAAGCCCAGAGTTGATAGAGCCAAAATGGCGCAGAGATAATGACGCCAGTTAAAAATGCAACCTTGACTTGCAGATTGAGTGGACCTAATACGCCGCTAATAAAGAGAGAACCGCAGTTGTTGGAACCACTATTTTGAGCCAGCTTTAAGTCACATACTGGTTCAGCCAGGGTAGTAATGATCTGGTTGTAATAGACAAAGCCGAGAATAGAGAAAATCAAAATGAAAAAAGCGGCCCGGATGATTCTCTTGCGTAGTTCACGCAAATGATCCAATAGAGGCATCGTGCCGCGTTCTCTGGCTGCCATATCGCTCCGTTTACCTAAAGAGTATTAATCTCTCCCCTACTAGAAGTAGGCACCCGTTGAAACCATGATTTCAACTTAGGATTTAGCTGAAGAATCGCCCTCTTCGCTTTTCTTCTCATCTTTATTCAGTTCCTTTACCTCACTCTTGAAAATTCTAAGTGAGCGACCAAGAGAGCGTGCTGAATCCGGTAGACGCTTTGCGCCAAAGAGTATGACAACAACCAGTATCACTAAAAGCCACATTTGTGGATTACGACCGAACATGAGATCAACCTTTCCAGCAATCAGGCCCACTATTAGGTAAGGCTTAGAGCCATACGCTACCACGCGCAAAATAACCCTGTCTTGCTACCCCTTGTAGGCCAGAAGCGCTCTATTAGCCCGCTCTGCAATCTCGGCTCTTAGTTCAAGAGGTTTAGCCAGTTCAAGTGAATCAGCGCCAGCTAATACGGATCGAACTATCCACTCTGGCTGAAAAATATCGATTTGATAACAAGACTTTGAAAGCTCCTTTAGCGATGATGCATTTTCGCTTAAGAAACTGGAATCTTCACTTTTGATAATTACCTCAGCACTTGACCCGCGAGAATCTTCGATTCGCTCTAAGTCTGTACGCGTTTTTCTCTCTTGGGTCGAAACTTCTGAGATTTGAATGAGATTAAATGTTCTAAGTGCTTTTGCGCTATGGCAGTAAGCACTCACTAGCGTTCTCCTGTCTTCCGCGATAATCGAAATCGGGGTGATGTTTCTTCTAGATGATAAATCTTTTGTCTTGTTGTTGTAAGTAATTTCTAAATCCAAATCTTGCTGTATTGCTCGTTCAATTGACTCTAGCGTTACTCGTTCTCTGTCAAGGGTGAAGGTAATTGCTGATGCTGGGATAGAACTGCTAAAAGCCTTTGCAATTTTCTCTCGCAGGGCAATGATTTGTGGATAGACAGCTGCAGTTTTTGGTGTACTTTCTTCCAGAGCAGCTAGAGCAATTCTTGCTATCAAAGCCTCAGACTCATTGAGATTTCTTGGAGCAGCAAGGTTCTGAGGATCTCTTATTACAACGCTTTCTTCATCAAATGAGATATCAATGAGTTCCAATGGCGTATATCCCGGTAGTCCGCATAGAAAGAGGAGGTTCAAATCCTTTAGTACCTCATCGCGGCTTATTGAAAACTCTTTCGCAAGCTCAGAAATAGAAATTCCTGGGTGCGCGACAATGTATGGAACGAGGTCAAGTAAGCGAATTGCGCGAAGTGCGGCGTTTTCAACCATGAGATTTCGCTACTTTCTCTAACGACGAAACAACTAAAGATCTCAACTCCTGTGGTTGTTCGATAATCAAACTATCGCAATACCAGAGCGCCTCTGTAAGAGCGGCAGCATTTGACTCGCTTCGGTAGGAGATCTCATCCCACTCTTCATCAAGGTTTTTGATCTCAAGGGCCCTTGCTCGAAGCGCTTCTGCTTGTGATTTTTTTACCTTCGCTCGAATCTCGACGCCTTCTGTGTTATGCATAATCAAATAATCTTTAATATTGAAATCAGAGGGTATTTCATACATATCGCGCTTCTTTGAGATATCAATCTTGGAGGTGATTCGTGAGAAGTTGAATGTGCGGATATCGCTGCGATCTAGATCTTCACCTACTAAATACCACTCCCCCTTCCAAGCACTTAATCCCAAGGGATTAACACGGCGATTTTCTGGCTTCGCGGCGCCTGCTTTGCGATAGGTGAAGGCAATCTCTGATCTATTTGCCAGGGCTTTTGTGACATCAAGTAGCCCTTCCGCTGAAAAGTTCAATGTATGAAGTGAATTGATTTCAAGTGCTGGATCAAGAAGCGCCGTTGAATTAACTCGCCTGGCTGCGCCAAGTGCTATTTCTTCCAAACTGCTATCTAGCCAAAGCCCAAGTGCAGTTGAGAGGATGCCTATCTCTGTTGGAGTAAATGATTTGATAGGCATTTGATACGTTTCAGGTTTTATTCGATAACCTGGTTCATCTTCAAAGAGCGGATCTGCAGAGGCAACTTCAATC
>SXMA01000036.1 GCA_005777515.1 Actinomycetota bacterium
AAACCAAGCCCAAATGATTACTTCTTCGATTCAGCAAATGGATTTGGGGTAGGAAAAAAGACCGGAGTTGATCTTCCTTCCGAGTTATCAGGACGTCTTCCAGATAGGCAGTGGAAGTTAAACTGGTATGAAAAGAATAAGGATTTCTACTGTAATTACACCGAAAAGGCTAAGAAATCTCAGCTCACGCCATATCTTATTGAGATTGCCCGAGAGAATTGCCTTGATGGCGACAAAGTCAGAGCGGGAGATATGGTCAACTTCTCAATCGGCCAGGGAGATACCTTGATGACGCCACTGCAATTAGCTGTGGCCTATTCAGCTCTTGCTAATGGGGGCAAGTTAATGGTGCCAAAGGTCGCTAAGGCAATTGTTGAGCCAAGTGGCAGAGTAGTAAAGGAATTCAAGCCAGAGATAAGTGGCCGCCTTCCAATTAAGAAATCAACTCTAAAATTTCTGCAGAATTCACTTCGAGCAGTGGTTACCTCAGGCACCGCAACAGGAGCATTCTCTGGAGTTGGAATTGAGGTAAGTGGAAAAACTGGAACCGGTCAGGTCTTTGGTAGAAATCTTGATGGCTCAAGTAAAGATGACACTTCTTGGTTTGCCTCTTTTGCTCCCAGTAAGAAACCCGAATATGCCGTTGTGATGATGGTGAGTCAGGGCGGTTTCGGTGCCAGCACTAGTGGTGTTGGAGTGAGAAAAATCTATGAACATATCTTTGGCACCAATGGGCGAGTAGCAATACTTCCTAATGGATCACCGAAAAAGCTTCCCAGAATTGATTCTTCAAAGGTGGCGCTGCCATGAAAATTTCCCTAAAAGGTCAGAGTAAAAAAGGATTCTTTGCAGGCACAGATCAAGTTTTGAACTTGGCAGTATTTATGCTTCTCTTGATTGGCATTGTCTTGGTTTATGCAGCGACCAGAGATTGGTTTGCTGCTAATGGACTAGATCCTGAGTACTACCTAAAGCGCCAGATAGTTAATGTCATTATTGGTATTGCCCTGGCCTATGGCACAACTCTTGTTGATTACCGCCTACTTCGGGCCTACACACCATTTCTCTGGGGCTTTGGCGTATTGGGTCTTATTGCAGTACTGATTCCTGGACTTGGCTCAACAGTTAATGGCGCTCGCTCTTGGATTTCATTTCCAGGGGGCTTGCAATTTCAGCCAGCAGAGCTAGCAAAGATTTCAATTATTGTCGGAATGGCTCTCATTCTCTCAGAGCGCATGGCGGGAGAGGATCGACCAAGTGATAGGCAGGTCTTGCAAGCGCTAGGAGTTGCAGCGCTTCCAGTCATTTTGATTGTGGCGCAGCCAGATTTAGGAACTGTGCTGATTATCTCTGCAGCGGTGATCACCATGATTGCGCTCTCAGGAGCATCGCTTTATTGGGTGATTGGACTTCTAATTGCTGGAGTTGTTGGTGTCTATATTGCAATCGCTAGCGGGGAGGTAAGTGAGTATCAATTAAATCGCCTCAAGTCTTTTGTTGATCCTTCAGCAGATCCCCAGGCAAGTGGCTATCAATTAAGGCAGGCTCGTATCACTATTGGTTCAGGCGGCTTACTTGGTAAAGGTTTATTTGATGGACCGCAGACCAATGGACGATTTGTTCCAGAGCAACAGACAGATTTCATTTTTACAGTAGCGGGCGAGGAGTTAGGCTTTCTTGGTTCTTCATTTATCTTGCTGCTTTATTTCATAGTATTGATGCGTGCCTTTGCTATCGCAAGAGCCACCACAGATCTATTTGGCAAAATGGTCTGTATCGGTGTTGTTGCTTGGTTCTCTTTTCAAATCTTTGAAAATATTGGAATGACAATGGGGCTTATGCCAATGACCGGGGTTCCACTCCTATTCCTGTCTTATGGGGGCTCTGCAATGTTTGCCAATTTGATAGCTATTGGCCTATTGCAAAATGTCTATCAAAGGACGCGATAAGAGCTACTTTTTGCGCCTAATTAGGCGAAGGCTTTATCTATCTGCCATACTTGTCCAGTTCGAAGTCGCCTCACGTTCTTGAGGTCGCCAAGACCGCTCTTTAGGTGCGGTCGGCAGATCCGGAAAAGAAGGCGCCACCACAGATTTTTTAGCAAATGCTTTTAACAAAAGCGTTTATGAAAACTTATAAGAAGGATTTGATCGTATGGCCGAAGAGCCAAAAAAAGTGCGTAAGCGCGCTGTAAAGAAAAGCGCGAGTAAAGCAATAGAGCAGAGCGAGAGCGCTCCTGCTGCTAAAGAGAAGAAATCAAAAGCTGGGGTAATCCCAGCTCCAATATTTCAAGCAGCTCCCGTTGCTGCCGCTCCAAAGGCAAAACTAGCAGCAACAAAACCTGCTGCAAAGAGCTCAGCTGAAGTCTCTGGCGAGAGTGAGGCGGAGAGAGAAAATCGCCGTCGCCGTCGCCGCAGAGGAGGGCGTTCTCGTCGCAGGCTAGAGAAAGATGAAAGCCCTAAAACTAACTCTGAGGTAAGCCAGGGTCCAAGTAGTGATTCTGAAGGCAGCGTTGGATTTAAGAAACGCCGCCGCCGTCGTCGCTCAGGGGCTGAAGGTGTAGCTCCAGGTGAAAAGATTGAAGAAGATGGCGTATTAACTGTAGTTAAAGTACGCGAGCCTCGTCCGGTTCAAGAAAAGCCGGTTAGAGAAAAGAAGAGTTTTGATCGCCCACCTCGTCGCTTTAAAGATCGCGATAGAGATAGAGGACGAGATAAACCTCGCTACAACGATTATCGTGAAAATCGTCGTCGCGGCACAATCCTTACTGATGCAGAATTTCTTGCAAGACGTGAATCTGTAGATCGTGAGATGTTAGTTCGCCAGCAAGGTGATAGAACTCAGATCGCAATTTTGGAAGATAAAGTTTTGGTTGAGCACTACGTCAATCGCAATAGCAATATCTCCTATGTAGGAAACGTCTATCTTGGAAAAGTTCAGAACGTTTTACCTTCCATGGAAGCTGCCTTCGTTGATATCGGTAAGGGACGAAATGCAGTTTTATATGCTGGCGAAGTTAATTGGGATGCAGCAGGTCTTGCCGATAATCAAGAGCGAAAAATTGAGAAAGTTCTAAAGACTGGTCAATCAGTACTAGTGCAAGTAACTAAAGATCCAATTGGCCAGAAGGGTGCTCGTCTAACCAGTCAGATCTCACTTCCTGGGCGCTATCTGGTTTATGTACCAGGTGGAGGAATGAGCGGAATCTCAAGACGACTTGCAGATACTGAGCGCTCCCGTTTGAAAGAAATTCTTAAAGGTCTAATCACTGATGAAGAGGGCGTAATTGTTAGAACTGCTGCAGAGGGAGCAAGCGATGAAGAGCTTACTCGCGATGTAATCCGCCTAAAAGCGCAATGGGATGACATTAAGGCAAAGTCTGAAAACGGCAGCACTTCAGCTCCATCACTTCTTTATGGTGAGCCTGATCTAACAGTTCGAGTAATTAGAGATATCTTCAATGAAGATTTCCGCAAGCTCACAGTGCAAGGAAGCGATGCTTGGGATGATATTAATAATTACCTTGGCCACATTGCCCCTGAGCTCTTGACAAAGATTGAGAAATACAGCCAAGGCAATGATCTATTTGCTGAAAATAGAATTGATGAGCAGCTAGCTAAAGCACTTGACCGCAAGGTCTATCTGCCATCTGGAGGCTCACTAGTTATCGATCGCACCGAGGCTATGGTGGTTATTGATGTCAACACTGGAAAGTTCATCGGTAAGGGTGGAAATCTAGAGGAGACTGTTACTAAAAATAACCTTGAAGCCGCAGAGGAAATCGCTCGTCAGTTAAGGCTTCGAGATTTGGGTGGAATTATCGTTATCGACTTTATCGATATGATTTTAGAATCAAATCGCGAGCAGGTACTACGCAGATTAGTTGAGTGCTTAGGAAGAGATAGAACTAAGCATCAAGTAGCTGAAGTAACATCGCTTGGTTTGGTTCAAATGACTCGAAAGAGGGTCGGCCAAGGGCTGATTGAAGCCTTCTCGACAACTTGTGATAGTTGTGGCGGACGAGGCATCCATGTTCACATGGAGCCAGTCAATAAGAAGAGCCTTGATCGTGAATTTGTTCCAGCAAAGGTCAATAAAGATGAGAACCTCTCATCTGATGATTCAGAAAGTGATGAGAAAGTAAGCCTTGAAGAAAATGTGACTCCGGCCAAAAAAGAAGGAAATTCTGGCCAAAAGAAAGGCTTTGGTAGGCGTAAACGCAGGGCTGCCAGCTCTGGAGTTGTGACGGCCTAACTCAGTTTGACCCTAGATAGGCTCAATCCGTAACCTATGCCTCTGCCCCGATAAGGGTCTTTGGCAAGAGTAGAAAAAGAAATGGAAGGACCATTGTGTACGCAATAGTTAAAGCTGGCGGTCGCCAGGAGAAGGTCGCTGTCGGCGATACTCTCTTTGTTGATCGTATTGATGCAGCTGCCGGTTCCACCGTTTCATTTCCTGCCGTGTTAGTTGTCGATGGATCAGCGGTAACAAGTGATCCAAAGCTGCTCTCTGGAGTTAAAGTAACTGGAGAAGTTATTTCAGAGGTTAAGGGCCCAAAGATTCATATCTTGCGCTTTAAGAATAAGACTGGCTATCGCCGTCGTCAGGGTTTTCGTTCTAAAAACACTCGCGTGAAAATCACTGCGATTAATGGTGTGAAGTAAAGGGGTTGGCATAAATGGCATCGAAAAAAGGCGTCTCCTCAACCCGAAATGGTCGCGATTCAAATGCACAATTTCTTGGAATCAAAAGATTTGGTGGTCAGGTAGTTAACAGCGGCGAGATTCTCGTTCGCCAGCGTGGCACCAAGTTCCACCCAGGCAAGAATGTAGGAATCGGAAAAGATGACACGCTATTTGCTCTCGCTTCAGGTTCAGTGGAGTTTGGCAGTGCCCGTGGTCGTCGCGTTGTAAATATCGTCCCGGTTTCCTAAGCAACGGACTTTAAAAAATTGCGGGTCCGTGCATACGGGCCCGCTTTTTACTTATCCACCTAATTTATAGAAAGGCAAGAGTCAGATGACAACCTTCGTTGATCGCGTGACTCTGCATGCCGC
>SXMA01000037.1 GCA_005777515.1 Actinomycetota bacterium
CTTCGTGAATCTTCGGCAAGAACTACATCCGCGCTTGAAATAGCTGCCTTTAATCTTGTCGAGGCATCACCAATGTTTCCAAGGGGCACTCCTGCCAGAATCAACTCGCTCACTGCCTCATTATGGCCCTTAGTATCCTTATCCATCATGAGTGCCTTAATGGCTAGGCCGATTCTCAACTATCGCAATCAGATAGCCCTGGCAATCATTTTATTCTTTGCAGCAATTACGCGTTTTGCCAATTTAGGTAGGCCTAATGAATTGGTATTTGATGAGGTTTATTATGTAGATGGCGCAAGAGACTTTCTTTCCTATGGGGTAGAAAGCCAATCAGGTGAAGCAGAGTTTGTAGTCCATCCTCCACTTGGCAAGTGGCTAATTGCGATAGGAATTCAAACTTTCGGAGATAACACCTTTGGATGGCGATTTAGCGCCGCTTTGTTTGGCCTTGCCTCAGTAGCTCTCATCTATTTCATCACCCAAGCTTTGTTTAAATCTAATTTTTTAAGTTTGTCTGCCACAGCTCTGATCTCACTTGATGGGCTCCATCTCGTAATGTCAAGAACTGCGCTACTAGATATATTTTTATCATTCTTTATCTTGCTCACTTTTTATTTAGTCATTAAAGAAAAGTATTGGCAAGCTGGCATAAGTATCGGCTTAGCACTAGCAACTAAGTGGAGTGCGCTCTATCTCTTAGTAGCACTCTGCTTATTCTTACTCTTTTACAAGAAGACATTTATAAAGACTGCCCTGCAATTTATAATTCTGCCCGCTTTAACATACCTAATTACTTGGAGTGGATGGTTTTTAAGTGATATTGGTTGGAAGAGAGATTCAGCAAGTAATTCTCTATTCTCGCTTTTTAATTATCATCGCGAGATGCTAAATTTTCATACAAATCTGAAAACTGATCACTCATATGAAGCAAGTCCTTGGAATTGGTTAATTCTTGGTAGGCCAACATCTTTCTTCTATGCCACTCCAAAAGAGTGTGGTCAAGAAAATTGCTCACAAGAAGTATTGGCTCTAGGAACACCCACACTATGGTGGTTAGGTCTTGTATCTATTTTTATTACATTAGGTTATTTCATCTATCAACGAGAATTAAACGCTGGCCTAATTCTGCTCTTTCTATTTGCAAATTACCTTCCGTGGATTGCATTTCCAGAGAGAACTACTTTCTACTTCTACTCCATCGCCTTTGAGCCTTATTTGATCTTGGCTCTGATTTATGTGATGGCAAAAGCCCTGGAAAATCAGGAGCTAAGGGGGGTTAGGAAGAGGTATGCCCTGGTGACTATTGGCTTAATTGGCCTTACTTTTGCCTACTTTTTGCCACTCTATGTTGGATCAGTTTTGCCATACCAAGATTGGTATGCGCGAATGTGGTTTCCTAGCTGGATTTAACTACTGACCAGCGGCTCTATTGCTGCGAAGGTGTTCTTCGTATTGATCTGCAATCTCTTGATCAAAGATCTTATCTGCACTCGGCGCCAATACTTCGCGCATAATCTTTTCTTGCGCCTCGCTCCAAGCACCAGGAATAGTTAAATCAATTACGCGACGAGGAACTGCCTTTGATGAATTAGCATAATTTGGCGCTGGAACTGAAACTGGATCCCAGCTCTTATCATCTTTGTTTGCACTTCCTTTAGGGAGCAAAGTAATACTTCCACTATCTTGGTAAGAAGAGAGTCGCTCTGAAAGTGGAAGCCACTGCTCTTCACTCAAACCTGAACCCTCGGTAATACTTGCAAGAGATGCTGCACGCTTAGACCTTCCAATGATCTCTGCGTAATTTGCTGCAGATGATTTACTGGTAACTATATTTGCAGAATTAACTCGCTTTACCTCTTCTTGCATCAAACTAATTTGATATCGAGCGTTGACAACATACATTAAAAAAACTGATCCTGGTAGAAGAAGAATTACGGGAGATAGCAGTCCTACTAAAGTAAATAGAGATACAACGATTGTTAGACCAATGATGGAGAAGAATTGAATTCTACGTATTGCTATCTGATGTTCACGTTTCTTATTGAGCGAATCAATGTCTGGAGCAGTATGGCCAGAAGTTATTCCAACAGCTTTCATGGCTTCATCAAATCGTTTAACAGATCTTCCGCTTATCTCTTCATGACTTGAAATCCAACGGGGCAAGAAGTAGGCAATCCACATGCCAATGATGATTAAGTAGATGAGCCCTGACCCCATGAAAGATAACCCTAAAGGTAGGGGTTGGACTTTTCTGGTATTTACCTGATACTAAATTTAAGATTTTTGAAATTCCAATAATTCTAAATTCTAGGATTTTCTTTCACATAACAGAGGTGGTCGCGCCATGAACCATCAATATGAAGATAACGAGGACGAAGTCCTTCAAAAACATAACCTGCCTTCTCAGCCACTCTCTTTGATGCCGCATTCTCAGGTCTTAGATTAATTTCGATGCGATGTAAACCAAGTTCCTCAAAGCCATAAGCGGTCAATCTCCTAACGGCCCTGGTGGTTATCCCTTTATTGGCATATCGCTCATCAATCCAATAGCCGATATGACCCCCGCGATATGCGCCATAGGAGATTCCTCCCAAAGTGATCTGACCAATCAAGTTCTTTTCAAACCAAATAGCCAGAGTCAACGATCTTCCAGCTCTCCCCTCGCCTCGATGGTAATTCACCATCTCAAAGTAGCTAGGAAGATTCTTGTTCTCATGATTAAGGGGTGAGGTTGCCTCCCACTGGGAGAGCCAGGCTCTATTAACTTTTCTAACTGCTAACCAAGCTGAACGATCACGCAATCTAAGTGGTCTAAGGGTTATCTGATCTTCTTTGAGAACTGTAGGCCAGCTATGGCTATAAATGCTTGCCATAACATCAATTAAAACGTCGCTCGAGAACTAGAACATCAACTTCAACGCCAGCTTTTGCGCCACCTTCATTCTCTGGAATAACTATTAGACCTGTGGCATCGGATAATCCAATTAAATCTCCTTGATTTTCAATTGGAGTAATGCGTCTTCGCTCTGGTTTATCGCTAGAGAGAATCCCTCTTATAAAGGAGTGCTTTCCAACCTCACTTAATACATCACTTGTTAAGGTTGCCTTGATTACTGGTCGATGAATGTCATAAAGCCCCATCATGTTTCGAATCATCGGACGTATAAAAAGCTCTGCTGAGATATAGGCAAATATTGGATCTCCTGGAAGTGAAACAACGGGAGTCTGATCCGGGCCAACTACACCAAATGCATGCTTGCCACTTCCCTCAATTAAGGGAAGAACTTCACGAACTTTTCCAAGCTCATTAAGGACTGAATAGATTAGAGAAAATGACTCATCATTTCTTTCACCGCAGATGACCAGTAAATCAGCCCTCACCAATTGATCTTCAATTACATCCTTTAACTGGGCAGCATTTTCAGGAATAGTATGAACTCGATAGCCCACAGCCCCAGCCTCTTTTACTGCTGTTGTTAATAGCCATGAATTAGTCTCATATTCATCTTTGCCGTCTCTAAGAGGTGAACCTGGTTCGACTAAATCATCTCCTGCCGAAACAATCACCACTCTTGGCTGAGGTCTAGTTGGAAGCCGATCTAAACCAAGAGATGCAGCTAGTCCTATTTGAGTTGCGCGGATTCTTGAGCCAGATTTGAGTGCAACCTGCTCACCAGAGCTCACATCAAGGGCCAAAGTTGCGCCATGGGCATCAAGTAATGGCATATCAAAGGCAGCAAGCGGCTTTGCTAGCGCTAGCAGTTCGGTAGCAAGTTCAGCCACCTTAATCGTTTCGCTCACGTAGTAACCCTACTTTGTATCTACGCTAATCCCGTGGATTCAAGCCAGAGTGCGTCATTAATTAAGTCAGAACTTCGAAAACGCTTTCGAAGTGAGAGAGAGTTTCACCTATCAGAGTGTTCTTGGCAACATTTATTGGATAGTAAAGAAATCAAAAGTGCAGAGGTTCTTGCAAGTTATTATTCCTATGGAAGTGAGCCAGATACATCAGAGCTAAACAAATCCCTGGTCCAAAGTGGTAAGACTCTTTTATTGCCAAGACGCCTTGCAGACAATGATTTGGATTGGATTATCTGGAGTGGCAAAGATGAAGATCTAGAAATTGATGGCAATTTGAAGTCACCAAAGGGCGAGAGCTTTAAGGGCGAGATTGATGTTGTGATAGTTCCAGCTCTTCACGTTGATCGCCAAGGAAATCGCCTAGGTCAAGGTGGAGGCTCATATGATCGCGCATTAGCGAAGCTAAATTCCTGGAAGGTTGCTCTGGTCTATAGCGGCGAACTAACTAGCGAGAGCCTTCCTGTAGAGAGCTTTGATTGCAGAGTAGATGCTGCAGCAACCCCTGAAATCTTGGTTAGGTTTACAGCAAAGAATTAAGATTGCGAGCCATTACCAAGCGCTGGACTTGATTGGTTCCTTCGTAAATTTGAGTTAACTTCGCATCTCGCATCATTCGCTCCACTGGATAATCACTGACATATCCATAGCCACCAAGAACTTGGACTGCATCGGTCGTTACCTTCATAGCTACATCAGTTGCGTAGCATTTTGATGCAGCAGAAAAGAAGGTTAAATCACTTGCACTATTTTCACTCTTACTTGCAGCAGCATATGTCAGCTGCCTTGCAGCAGCAATCTCCATGGCCATGTCAGCTAACATAAATTGCACTGCTTGAAAATCAAAGATTGGTTTGCCAAATTGCTTTCTCTCATGTGCATATTTCGTTGCAACTTCAAATGCGCCTTGGGCAATGCCGAGCGCTTGCGCAGCGATGGTAATTCTGGTGTGATCCAGGGTCTTCATCGCAAGAGCAAAACCTGCGCCAATTTCACTAATTCTGCGATCATCGCTAATTTCCACATTATCTAAGTAGACCTCGCGCGTTGGAGATCCTTTAAAGCCCATTTTCTTCTCTGGCGCTCCAAATGAAAGACCAGGATCACTTTTTTCTACGATAAATGCTGTAATTCCCTTGGCGCCTTTTTCCGGATCTGTTGATGCTAAAACTGTATAGAACTCAGAGACTCCTGCATTTGAAATCCACTTCTTACTTCCATTTAAAACCCAACCATCGCCTTTTCTGACCGCTCTTGTTTTCATTGAAGCAGCATCCGATCCAGCTTCAGACTCTGAGAGGCAATATGAAAAACCTTTACCTGCAGCAAGCGGTGTTAGCCAGCGCTTTTGTTGTTCAGGGCTTCCACCTAACATAAGTGGAACAGACCCAAGTTTATTAACGGCAGGAATTAGAGAAGCAGAAGCACAGACTCTGGCAACCTCTTCGATAATAATTACTACGCCAAGAGCATCTGCCCCATCACCGCCATATTCAGTTGGTACATGGGCTGCTGCAAGACCCGCGCCTTGAAGAGCTTCAAATGCTTCTTGCGGATATCTGGAATTGCCATCCACGTCATGAGCGAAGGGTTGGATTTTTTTATCAGCAAGTGAGCGAACACTGGCTCTTAAGGCTTGGTATTCCTCAGGAAGGTCAAAGAGATTTTCCATGGCGTAATACTACTTATCTTGTGATGAATTGTTCTTGCGAGAAAGTTGCTCAAGATAGGCGTTATATTCGGCAAGTTCTGTGGAGGAGCGACGGTCTGCCCTCTTGGCTTCTCTGGCATCACTTCTTACCCAC
>SXMA01000038.1 GCA_005777515.1 Actinomycetota bacterium
AGAAAGTTTGCACTAAAGAGAATCTTGAAGTTGCGATGCTTAAATGATCGCAGCGTTCCCATCTACGTATTCTAGTATGATTACCGATATGCAGGGCGCGATTAGAGTAATCATCTTTGGAATCGTTTTGTGGAGTATTGCTTTAGTTGTTGCAATAGTAGTAAATGCAGTAGCAAAGATAATTTTTACCTGCCTACTTGCAATACTTCTGGGCTTTATTGGTATCTACTACACAAAAGCTAGAGAGAAAAAGGCTCGTTAGCCTTCAATTTCTTGAGCAATGCCACGCAAGACTTTAGCAACTCGAGCAGCCTCTGCATCACTTGGATATCGACCATGGCGCAGACCATTACCAACGCGATCTAGCATCTTGATTGATTCTTCAATGATTACCGCTAAATCATCAGCTCCAGCCTTTGAATTAGCAAGAGATGGTGGCGCTTCAATTACTCGAACCGATAAAGCTTGTGGTCCTTTGCGTCCTTCTGCAACGCCAAATTCCAACTTGGTTCCAGGCTTAACGGTGCTAACGCCTTCAGGAAGTGCTGAGGCTGCCAGATAAACATCTTCGCCCTCATCTGATGAGATAAAGCCAAAGCCTTTCTCCAAGCTAAACCATTTCACGCGTCCAACTGGCATGAGAGCAACCTCCTTATTTATAAATTCTTTTTAGGTGTCATGTGCGCCGCGCTCTGCGGACAGGGCTCTAGTTTATCGCCTCTGAATGGGCGCCGCATCCATGATTTACCGCAACTACGCGTGCATCCTCCGGGGAGATGGCATTGGCACAGACGCCAAAGGCCGCCCTAAATGAGCCAGCGATAGGTAGATAGAAGCCGCAAGTTCCACAATTCTTTGGAGCAAATTGCGCCATTGGAGTATCAGGACCGCGATCTCCGCTTATCCAGCGCTTTGCTGCTTGATCGCGCCCTTCAATAGAGAGACTGCGATTTCTTCCTGCGCCAAATTCAAATAGTTCATACAGATCTAACTCTTCATCACCTGGTAGCGCGCTAGCTGCAGGAACTAAACGTGGATCATCAAGAGCTGTAGGAACAATTGTTCCTACCCCAACATCTCCTGCTGTAATTCTTGAACTATAAGGAATCCAATCTGGTGCAAGTAGAGCTCCCGCACCTGGCAGCAGAACAACATCGCAGATAGTCGGAGCGCTCTGACTATCTACCTTTGTAACTGTTACTGCCCAATTCCAGCCTTGATAACCCGGAAGATGTGCCTCAAAGAGATATGTTGCGATTCGCTCATCATCTGCTTCAATTGAAAGTAAAGATCCTACATATTTTTGATCTTTAGCATCCTCTAGTGCGGCGCTTCTGGCTAGCTCTTGAGCCTCGAAAGGATCAGTAGCTTTTGCCCTCTTTGCTTTAGACATGAACCTAAGTCTATTGGCGATGGCGATACGGAAGCAAAGCAAAAGGTTAGTAAAGTACGCAGGTGCGCCTAGGAGTTTTAGATGTCGGGTCAAATACCGTACATCTTCAAGTTGTCGATGCATCACCTGGAGCGCGGCCAAATCCCAATGTCAACCATAAAGAGGATCTCCGCCTCGCTGAATACTTATCAGCTGATGGTTTTATTTCAGCAGAAGGAGCGCGACTACTAAGGGAGGCAATCAAACGAGCCCTTGCTACTGCAAAGAGCGCTGAGATAGATGAATTGCTTCCCTTTGCAACTTCAGCCCTACGTGAAGCAGTAAATGGCGCAGAGATAATCTCTCGAATTAATGCCGATTTTGAAATTGATCTTCAAGTATTAAGTGGAGAAGATGAAGCAAAGATCACCTTTCTTGCAGCA
This sequence comes from Actinomycetota bacterium, assembly GCA_005777515.1. Lineage (GTDB taxonomy): Bacteria > Actinomycetota > Actinomycetes > Nanopelagicales > Nanopelagicaceae > MAG-120802. The sequence continues at coordinate 1,816 of SXMA01000038.1, forward strand.
CGGCGTTGGTATGGCTGGTCGAGTGGTCGCTTATTGATGGTTGATATCGGCGGCGGATCACTTGAACTTGCTGTCGGAGTTAATGAAGTTCCGGATGTGGCGCTCTCACTCCCCCTTGGCGCATCACGATTAACTAAAGATCACCTGCAAGGCGATCCCTTCACTAAAAAATCAATTCGAAATCTTAGGGATCATATTGAGCGAGATATCGCCGAAATACTTCCCACAATAGTTCAGCACCAAGATAGTGATCGCTCTATTGCCACCAGTAAAACGCTTAGAACGCTCGCTCGAATCTGCGGGGATTGGATTGATGGAAATGGGAAGAAGTTGAGAATAGATTCGTTACGCAAAATTACTCCAAGGCTTGCAGAGATGTCGCAAGAAGATCGAGCAGAACTACCCGGGGTTTCAAACACTCGTGCTAAGCAGATAACTGCTGGAGCATTTGTGGCTGAGGCTGTTATGCGAAATCTTGACATTGAAGAATTAGAGATTTGTCCATGGGCGCTACGGGAGGGAATTGTTTTAAAGTGGCTTGATTGGATGGAGTCTTAAACTTTAGGAGCGGGGAGAAAATCAACTCCCACAACTTCGCGCTCAATGTGGTGTACTACCCAAGCATCACCAGGTTCTAATTTAACTTCAGTCACTTCAATTCCAAATTTTTCAACAAAATTTGAAAGTATTGCAGGAAGAACTGGATTATGGCTACAAACTAAGGCGCTGCAGTCATTAACCAATAACTTATTTACGTATTTTGCGGCCCGCTCTTTATCCTTCTTATAGACATCTTCAGAGAGGCTATCTGTAAAGAAAAAATCAATATTTTGCGCTCGAGCGATTGGAGTTATGCTCTCATAACAGCGCACCGCGCTAGAGGAATGAATCTCTTCAATTCCATATGGCGCAAGATTTGAAATCAAACGCTTTGCCTGTCTCTCTCCAATAGAACTAAGTGGACGATCGGTATCTTCTCCCGCCCATTCGACTCTCTCAATGGCTTTAGCATGTCTTAGAAGAATAAGTGTTTTGCTATCTGGATCCATCGAGAGAAATCTTTTAACAAGCTCTTTATCCAGAGTTCGAGTAAGAAATGCGTCAGCATTACTTGCTAGAACCCAACGAACTTCATCAACTTCACTGGGGTTGGGTGTGCCAGGGCTAGCCAAATACTTTGCCGCCCAATAGGTAACTGACTTTAACTTCTCTCCAACTTGATAAGAGATACTTCCTAAAGATTGACCGAAGCGAACTGAGAACCCTGTCTCCTCCATAACCTCTCGATATGCACAGGCGATCAAGGACTCATCCCCCTCTAACTTTCCTTTGGGGATTGACCAATCGTCGTACTTAATTCTGTGGACAAAAGCAATCTCAATTTCATCGTTCTCATTTCTCCGCCAGATGAGCGCTCCAGCTGCAAGAATTGAATTATCTTCTGACACGAGACTCTCCAATCAAATGCTCTTGAATATCCAGTAATTCTTCATTGGACTCTGATAGAAGAACTCTCTTCCATAAACCCTCGCTATCCATCTGCCATCTCTTAACTGCAGGGCTTAGATAGAGATCCAATAGTTGATTGATCTGTTCTTTATGGCTCTGGGTTTGAATCCTAATCAAAGTCTCTATTCTGCGATCTAAGTTTCGATGCATTAAATCAGCGCTACCAATCCAATATTCATCCTGGCCAGCATTATGGAAGTGATAAACCCTAGAGTGTTCCAAAAACCTTCCCAATATGGCGCGCACAGTTATATTCTCAGAGAGCCCGGCAATTTCAGGCTTTAATGCACAGATACCTCTTACGACAATTTCTACTTTCACGCCAGCTTGCGAAGCTCTATAGAGAGCTGAAACAAATTGCTCATCAAGGAGAGAATTTAGCTTCAGGCGAATATGTGCTGGTTTTCCTGCCTTAGCGTTATCAATCTCTCGTTCTATTTTTGAAATTAAGGTTTTGCGAAGTGACTTTGGGGCAACGATTAAACGCTTAAATTCAATATCACTTACAAAACCAGAGAGTTGATTAAATAGTCGCGAGAGATCATCACATAAAACTTGATCTGCGCTTAATAAGCCTAGGTCTTCATAAAGACGAGCAGTCTTTGGATTGTAATTTCCTGTTCCAACATGGCAATAGCGCTTTATTCCAGACTCTTCTTGCCTGATTACTAGCGAAAGTTTGGCATGGGTCTTAAGACCCATAAGGCCATAGACCACATGGACACCAGCCTCCTCGAGCTTTCGTGCCCAACGAACATTAGCTAGCTCATCAAAGCGCGCTCTAATTTCCACCACAGCCAGGACTTGCTTGCCAGCCTGCGCTGCTTCAATCAAGGCTTCCATGATCGGTGAATCACCTGAGGTTCGATATAGCGTCTGCTTAATTGCCAATACTTTTGGGTCAACCGCAGCTGCCTCAATAAATCTCACTACTGAGGATGAGAAAGAGTCGTAGGGGTGATGAAGAAGAATCTCTCCCTGGCCAATGTGATTAAAGAAGGCATCTGTACTGACATCTTCAGTATCGACAAGACCCCGCGGCATCTGGGATTTAAAAGGTGGGAAGTGAAGATCAGTTCTATCAAGATCTGCCAAGGTATTTAACCCCGTTAGGTCTAGAGGACCTTGATACTTAATTACTTCTCGCTGGGAAATCTCTAGTTCACTAACCAAGCGATCAAGAAGAATATCTTGAATTTCAGAATCAACTTCAAGTCGAACTGGTGGACCAAACTTACGACGTAGCAACTCTTGCTCCATCGTTTCTAAGATATTTTCACTATCTTCTTCCTCTAAATCTAAATCTTCATTTCTAGTTAACCTAAATGCGTAGTAATCAACAATTAACATTCCAGGAAAAAGTTCAGTTAAATGGGCAGCAATAATCTCTTCAAGAGCAATAAATCTTGTCTTGATTGACTTTTGCGTAGAAACGAAGCGAGCTAAAACACTTGGCACCTTAACCCGAGCAAAGAACTCCTCACCACTTTCTGGGTGTTTAACAATTACCGCAAGACTTAAGGAGAGCCCTGAGATATAAGGGAAAGGATGTGAGGGGTCTACAGCCAAAGGTGTTAATACTGGAAAAATCTGAGCATCAAATATTTCCTTTATGTAGCCTCGCTCAACTTCGGTGAGCTCACTCCAGTGCACTAAGTGAATATCAGCCCTCTTTAGTTCGGGCTTAATTGAATTATGAAAACAATTCACCTGACGCGTGATTAACTCAGATACCTTCTCGTTAATCTCCTGCAAAAGCGAATTTGGCGTGTAGCCGGCAGCATTTGCTGCGCTTACACCAGATTCAATCTTTATTTTTGTAGAAGCTACTCTGATCATAAAGAAGTCATCCAAATTTGAGGAGAAGATTGCTAAGAACCGCACACGCTCAAGAAGCGGAATACTTGAATCTTCAGCAAGCTCCAAAACGCGGGTATTGAAATCAAGCCAACTCAACTCACGATCAATAATGAATTGAGGAGGCAGGAATTCGGTCTTTTCATTCATTGAGGCTCAATGCTTTAGGGATTAAGTAAACGCCCAGTGAATACTGGGCGTTTATCTAGTTAATTAGTTGCTTTTTAGAAGTCCATATCCCCACCGGGGGCTGCAGGGGCCGCAGGTTTAGGTTCTGGCTTATCAGCAATTACCGCTTCTGTGGTTAGAAAGAGAGCTGCAATCGAGGCAGCGTTTTGTAGCGCTGAGCGAGTTACTTTGGCAGGATCAATGATTCCAGCTTTGATCATGTCGACATATTCACCACTTGCTGCATTTAGGCCATGGCCTGCTGCAAGATTGCGTACTTTTTCAACAACTACT
>SXMA01000039.1 GCA_005777515.1 Actinomycetota bacterium
AACAATTACCTTCATTTAGAGTGAACGCTCTTTAGAGTCGGCATTCCTAGCGCTACTCCTTTTGATTCCGCCTCAGCCTTTCTGGCGCTAAAAGCATCTCCACCTCTAGTTGGGCGAATGCTTACACTCTGGCTATCTCCAAGGATGAAGTGGGCCTTGCTCTCCTTAATAGTTAGCTCGGCAATATCTCCTGGCCTGGCAGTAGCTGGAGCTTCAAAGTGAACAAGGCGAAAATCTCTACTCCTTCCAGTTGCGCTAGAGCCATCAATGTCAGTTATTAAAACTTCAACTCTCTTGCCAAGTACTTCACTATTGACCCGGGCCGCAATTTGATTTATCTGCTGGTGGAGGCGGTCATAGCGCTCGGCAACGATCTGTTCTGGAATCTGATTCTCCATAACAGCAGCTGGGGTGCCGGGGCGCTTTGAATACTTAAAGCTATATGCAGCAAGGAAACCAACCTCGCCACATAGATCAAGCGTTGCTTGAAAATCTGCTTCGCTCTCGCCCGGAAATCCCACAATGACATCGGTAGTAATAGTTGCGTTAGGAAGAGCGCTTCGAACTTTGCTAATGATTGAGCGATAGCGATCAACTCGATAGGAGCGGCGCATCGCTGCCAAGATTGCATCAGATCCAGATTGCAGTGGCATATGAAGGTGGGGCATGACATTTTTTGTCTCAGCCATTGCTTGGATTACATCATCGGTGAAATCTCTTGGATGAGGAGACATGAAGCGAACTCGCTCCAGGCCTTCAATTTCGCCGCAGGCTCTTAGCAACTTTGCAAAGGCTCCCCGATCGCCAAAGTCCACGCCATAGGCATTTACATTCTGGCCTAGAAGAGTTACCTCAATAACTCCATCTGCAACAAGAGCTCTGATTTCACTTAATATCTCAGCGCTACTTCGATCCTTCTCTCTGCCTCGAAGCGCTGGAACGATGCAGAAGGTGCAGGTGTTATTACATCCAACTGAAATTGAGACCCAGGCCGAAAATGGCGAATGGCGGCGAGCGGGAAGGGTTGAGGGAAAGTGCTCTAGCGATTCTTTAATCTCAATCTGCGCTCTTTTTTCAACCCTTGCTCTCTCAAGTAGGGCGGGAAGTGAGCCCATGTTGTGGGTTCCAAAAACCACATCAACATAGGGGGCTTTCTCCAAAATCACTGACTTATCTTTCTGAGCAAGACAGCCACCAATTGCTATCTGCAGCTCTGGTCTTATCTTCTTCTCCGGCGCGAGGAAACTTAGGTGGCCATATAACTTGTTATCTGCATTTTCTCTAACTGCGCAGGTGTTAAAAACAATTAGATCAGGATCAGATCCATCAGCTGCAGGGATATAGCCGGCAGCATCGAGCGAGCCAGCGATTCGTTCAGAGTCATGAACGTTCATCTGGCAGCCCAGAGTTTGAATTACATAGGTACGGCTCACCAACGAATCGTACCTATCTATCTCTAGGGCTAATTTATGAGCGCGAAATCCCCAACTCTGCCAATACTCGAGAGACAACATGGCCAGAAAATCCTCGCCTTGATAAGGCGCCATGTAATCTGCGGTATGCAACCTCAGGTGCAAGGCTGGTAACTGCCCTCGCCTTACGTTCGGCGAAAGTCATCGCATTGGCAAACTCTTCATCATCGCTGATATCACTTGTGATCCACTCAATTATCTCTGGCGAGATTCCCTTAGAACGCAGCTCTCCACTAATTATTCGCTTTGAGACCTTCTTGGTTCTCTGCCGTGATTCACTCCAATAGCGAGCGAACTCATGATCATTGATAAAGCCTTGCTCGGCGAGGCGAAAGAGGACTGCGTTTGCAACCTCTTCTTCAATGCCGCGAGATTTGAGAAGTTTAAAGAGCTCCCCCCTACTTTTTGCCCTTCGACCAAGTGCCATAAGGGCAATGGTCTGAGCTACTTGGTAGGGGTCGCTCTCAACTTCTACTGAATTAGAACTCGACATCAGCTGCGGCTTCATCGATTGCAGCAACTAGAGCTGGATCGATATCGCTCGCGGCAAAGTGAGCCCGGATCTTGCCTTCGATTTCATTAGCTAGGGCAGGATTGTCAAGCAGGAATTGGCGAGAGTTCTCTTTACCCTGGCCGAGTTGATCTCCTTCATAGGTAAACCAAGCTCCAGATTTCTTCACAATTCCAAGGTCTACGCCCATATCTAGAAGGCTTCCCTCTCTAGAAATTCCAACGCCGTAGATGATGTCAAACTCTGCCTGCTTAAACGGCGGAGCCATCTTATTTTTCACAACTTTGACGCGGGTACGATTTCCAACCGCTTCTTGTCCATCTTTTAGAGTTTCAATACGGCGAATATCCATACGAACTGAGGCATAGAACTTAAGCGCTTTTCCACCAGTTGTGGTTTCAGGAGAGCCGAAGAAAACACCAATCTTGTCGCGGAGCTGATTAATAAAGATAGCTGTTGTCTTAGTCTGACTTAGCGCGCCAGTTATCTTTCTTAAGGCCTGTGACATCAAGCGAGCCTGAAGTCCCATATGGGAATCTCCCATTTCGCCCTCAATTTCAGCGCGAGGAACAAGTGCTGCAACGGAGTCAACCACAATTAAATCAAGTGCTCCGGAGCGGACTAACATGTCCATAATTTCAAGTGCTTGCTCGCCAGTATCAGGCTGAGAAACTAGAAGCGCATCGATATCAACTCCGAGTTTCTTTGCATATTCAGAATCAAAGGCATGTTCAGCATCGATAAAAGCCGCAATACCGCCATTTTTCTGTGCATTAGCAATTGCATGCAGAGTTAGCGTTGTCTTACCGGATGATTCAGGTCCAAAGATTTCAACAACGCGGCCACGTGGTATGCCACCAATTCCTAAGGCCATATCAAGAGCGATGGATCCAGTTGGAATTACCTCTATTGGAGTTGCGGTTCGATCGCTCATCTTCATTACTGAGCCCTTGCCAAACTGACGTTCGATTTGAGCAAGCGCGGTATCTAGGGCTTTCTGCCGTTCGGCAGAGGGTTTTGCTTTTTCATTTGGATCTTTGGCTTCTTTAGCCACGGTCTTGCCTCTCTTCTCTCGTAGTTGGCTCCAGAAGGTACGGAATGCCACTGACGGCCTGACTTTTCAGTCGGCGGAAATGTGGAACCGCTCTGGTTGGGTATAACAGCTCGCCGCTGTTATGGTGATAAGTCTAGCCGAACATCTGTTCTAATGGCTTTTAAGACACGCAAGCCCTACCTTGGAGCCATGGTTGATCTCGCCCCCTTTCAGAGCCCAAGGCCGGCTGAGTACGCGCCGATGCCAAAGCCTCTAAAGCGACGAGATTTGAAGGGTCTAAATATTCCCGATGGGCCAAGATCGCCCCTATTAACCCTTAGATTCCAAAAAGATACCCCCGCCTTTCTACTAAATGCCAAGGCTGAATATGGCGATTGCAGCTCATTCTTCTTAGCAGGCCAGCTCTTTATTACCGCCTTCTCGCCAGAGATGGTCAATGAGGTAACAGTGAGCAAGCAGGGAAGCTTTATTAAGGGCGTGGGTTTTGATCGGATGAGAAAAGTTTTAGGAAGCGGCCTTTTAACGAATGAAGAACCTATCCATCTTCGCCATAGAAGGTTGATGCAATCGCCATTTCATATTAGCAAGATCTCAACTTATGCCCAGACGATGCTTAACCTTACTCGCAAGCACATCTCAAATTGGAGAGATGGCCAGGTCGTAGCCATTGGCCCTGAAATGATGTCGCTAACTTTCGACATCGTTGCAGATATTTTATTTGGCACAGATATTTCAGCAGATACCAAGCGAGTTCAAGACTCGATGCATATTGCAATAGATCGCATTGAGCGCACCATGCTTCCAGGCCTTGATCGCCTTGATAATCTTCCTATTCCATACTTTAGAAAGTTTGAAAAAGCCGCTAATGAGCTCCATAACGTTGCAACAAGAATTGTTACGGAGCGAATTGCAAGCGGAGTCAAACGCGATGACTTAATGGGAGTCCTGCTTGAGGCAGAAACTGTCGATGGCGAGAAGTTGAGCGCCCGAGAGATTTCTGATGAGACTCTAACTTTGATTTTAAGTGGCCATGAAACTACTGCAAATGTTTTGACTTGGACCTTTGCATATTTAAGCCAGAACCCTAAGCACTGGGATGGCCTTGCCAAAGAGGCAGAGGAAGTCTTTTCTCGCGGGGGCGATGAAGATTTTGCCAAGGTGCTTCTGGCTGCTCCCCTATCTGGAGCTATTTTCAGCGAGGTCTTAAGGCTTGCTCCCCCAGTCTGGATCTCACCCAGAAGAGCTCTAGAGGATGTAACCCTAGGTGGCAGAGAAATTCCAAAAGGGGCCCACGTTTTAGTTAGTCAATATGTCACTCAAAGGGATGAAAAGTATTTTCCATCCCCAAATGAATTTATCCCAGAGCGCTGGAGTAATGACTTTGAAAAGAGCTTGCCACGCGGGGCTTATTTCCCATTCTTGGCTGGTAGTAGAAAGTGCCTAGGAGATCAATTTGCCCTGCTTGAGGGTCGGATAATTATTTTAGAGATTGCAAGAAGAGCACGACTTTCACTTACTGGTGATTTTCCAAAGGCCCAACCACGAGCAACTTATCGCCCTAAGGGAGCTGTTGCTATGAGATATGAGCTTATTTAAGTTCGCTTGAAATATCTGGGTTATTTTTCACAACCGCCCGCCAGATATCAGCTGGATCAAATCCCATCTCAAGGGCCTGATCCACGCTCTGACCGCCAAGTTCTGCCATCACAAAATCTTTGGAATAGGAAGGGGCCCAATCCGGGCCGAAGTGAGCAGTTAGCCTTCTGCGAAGTTCGGTGATTCTCATAAAGCCATTACTTACTTTAAAGAATTGATGCTAAACGCTCTGCCTGCTCTTTAGAGTGCTCATCAGAGAGCGGGGCGGTTACCTGCCCCATTAGCCAGCGCAGGATTAATCCAACTCCAACTACATCTGTTGCAAATATTTTTGAGAGCTGGGCATAGATCTCAACCCAAATTTTATGTTCTCTTGCAGTTAGCGCATTTGCCATAATCTCGCCATCACTAGCCAGTGCGCTCTTAAGCCCTGGATGATTTGAAATCTCAGTGGAGATTAAATAGAGCGCCTCTGATCGTGATTGGGCAATCATTGCAAGAGTTGAGATTCGCTCCAGCTCGCTTTCAACTAGAGCTAAGAAGACTTCATGCTTATCTCTAAAGTGGTTATATAGCGAGGCCCTTGAAACTTGAGCTCTATCTGCAATTTCAATCATGTTAGTTCCGGAGATACCACTTTGGGCCAATAACTCTTTAGCGGCTGCCATTATGGCGCCTCTGGTGCGACGGTGAATTATTGATTGGTGTTGATAGGTCGAGCGCGCGCTCTGATCTCTCACAGCCTTATTCTTCCCCTCTAGTTAAGCAGCGTTGGTATCAACGACGCTAAGTACTGGGGTCTCGTTGAGTTTAACTTGAGCAGTTACCTCAACTAGTACTTTTGATAGCGACAAATCAAGTGCGATACAAATGGCATTAAGTAGCTCTGATGAAGCTTCTTTCTGGCCGCGCTCTACCTCAGAGAGATATCCGAGAGAGACTCGAGCGCTCTTTGCTACATCTCTTAGAGTTCTACTCTGTGAGATGCGCTCGGCGCGAAGGCATTGGCCGATATGGCTACGTAGTAACTCCATTGCTATGCCTCCTCATCGAAAGAATGATTGAACGAATTCCTAGGACCTAAGGATACGCTCCAGCAGGGTTAATGCGCTCTCTACCGCGCCGTTTATGACCTCCTGGCGAGCGCCATTTAAGGATAATTTCACACTTTCTTGCCTATCAGGGCCCAGAATTGCAATCCAGATCTCACCAGGAGAGCTGCCATCTAGAGCTGTTGGTCCAGCAGAGCCGGTTGAGGAGATCGCCCAATTACTTCCAAGTCTCTGTCTTGCCCCCTTGGCCATCTCAATGGCAACCTCTTTGGAAACAAGGCCTTTATCATCAATTAACTCTGCGCTTAAACCTAGCTGACTTATCTTCATCTCTTTTGAGTAAGCAACGATTGAGCCAACTAAAACATCTGATGCTCCAGCAACTGAGACAAGTTTTGATGTGATTGCCCCGCCAGTAATTGATTCTGCGCAAGAGATGCTCTCACTGCGCTTTCTTAGTAGATCAATTACCGTTGCTGCAAGATCACTCATGGCTTTGATTTCACCACATCTTTGAGATATTGATAGCCGGTGATGAAGGTAAGGGCGATAGCAATTGCAAGCAAGATATCTCTTGGAGTATGAAGCGCCTCAGGCAGAGGAAGTATGTAGAAACCTACTGAGAAGTTCTGCAGAAGAGTCTTTATCTTTCCGCCCTTACTGGCGCTTATCACTCTTCTCTTGATTACTAGAAGGCGCAGAACTGTAATGCCAACTTCTCGGGTAAGAATCAATGCCGTAACCCACCAAGGCATCTTGCCTAGAATCGAAAGTCCAATTAATGCAGTAGCGATAAAAGCTTTATCAGCAATCGGATCTAAAATAATTCCAAAAGATGAAATCTGATTCCAACGTCTTGCAATAATCCCATCTAGAACATCAGTCATGCCAACTATAAAGAAGGAGAACCAAGCAATTACCTGCCAGCTTGGGTCATCTCCCCCATTTTTAAATAGCGCCCAAGCACAAAATGGAAGAGCTGCTATCCGGGCAATGGTTAGGGCGTTAGGAAGATTCATAGGCTCTGGGCAATCAAATCCGCCCCTGAAGTATCGGTAATGATGGCATCGACATACTGCCCGACTTTATAACCAGCACTAGGCCGTCCTGCAATGGTTACAAAGGTGCTGGAATCAACCTCTGGCCCCTGGTGCTCAGCTCTTCCCTCTTGGAGTTCTTCATCTTCGATTAGAACTCTAACTCTCTGTCCAATTCGATCTGTTGCTCGCTGCATCACTAACTCTTCAGCAATCATCGTTAATTCACTGGTTCGCTCATTAATAACTTGCGGATCCAACTTTCCATCAAGTGTCAGCGCTTCCGTTTTATCTTCATCAGAATAGGCAAAGATTCCAATTGCATCAAGATTTGATGAATTAACAAAGTCCACTAGCTCTTGATACTCACCCTGGCTCTCGCCAGGAAATCCCACAATAAAGTTGGAGCGAATTCCAGCCTCTGGGCTAAGTGCTCTTATCTGAGTTATTAGGTGTAGGAACTTCTCGCCATCGCCAAAACGTCGCATCCTTCTAAGAAGAGTGCCCGAGGCGTGTTGAAATGAGATATCAAAGTAGGGAACAACTTTCTCTGTGGCAATCAGGGCCTGCAGTAGCGTCGGCCTAATCTCGGCTGGCTGCAGATATGAAGCCCTGATGCGCTCGATTCCATCTATTTTGGAAAGTGCTGGCAGTAATTTCTCCATCGCTTTTAAATCACCAAGATCTTTTCCATAAGAGGTGGTGTTTTCGCTAACTAAGAAGAGTTCGCTTACGCCATTTTCTGCTAGCCACCTAGCTTCGGCAATAATTTCATCCGGAGTTCTTGAAACAAAAGATCCTCTAAATTGCGGGATAGCGCAGAAGGAACATCTGCGGTCACAACCCGAAGCAATTTTCAAGGGAGCCATTGGT
>SXMA01000040.1 GCA_005777515.1 Actinomycetota bacterium
GAATTGAAAAGGTAATCTCATTATGGTGATAAAGGCGATGAATTGGGTCATGAGATAGATATTGCAAGCTGTCATGCATCCATCCCATATTCCACTTAAACCCAATACCTAAACCGTTCTCAGAAGTTGGTTTAGTCACTCCAGTCCAGGCAGTTGATTCTTCAGCAATCATCATGATTCCTGGAAAGCGTTTATAGGCTGTTGCAGTTGCCTCTTGCAAAAACTTTACTGCTGCTAGATTCTCGCGTCCCCCAAATTCATTAGCAATCCATTCTCCCTCTTTGCGCGAGTAATCCAGATAGAGCATCGATGCCACAGCATCGACTCGAAGTCCATCGATATGAAAGCTCTCCAGCCAATAAAGAGCGCTAGCAACTAGGAAATTGCGCACTTCGTTTCTTGAGTAATTAAAGATCAGCGTTCCCCAGTCAGGGTGCTCGCCTAAGCGAGGATCTTCATGTTCATAGAGACAAGTTCCATCAAAGCGAGCTAGGGACCATTCATCTTTGGGAAAGTGGGCAGGAACCCAATCTAAAATGACGCCAATTCCAAGACCATGTAGGTGATCAATTAGATATCTAAAATCATCAGGGCTTCCAAAGCGCGAAGTTGGAGCAAAATATGAAGTTACTTGATAGCCCCAAGAAGGATCATAGGGATATTCACTAACTGGCATGAATTCAACATGAGTGAATTTATATTCAATTAAGTATTGACCAAGCTCTTGAGCAAGTTGGCGATATGAAAGTCCAGCTCGCCATGATCCTAAATGAACTTCATAAATAGAAACCGGACTCTTCCAAGGTTGAAATAAGCCACGGCTATCCATCCACTTACTATCACTCCATTGGTAATTGCTCTCATTAACGATAGATGCAGTGTGTGGAGCTCGCTCGCTCTGCCTTGCTAATGGATCTGCGTGATCTACCCAGCGAGAATCCCTGCCTTGGATAGCAAATTTATATTTAAGTCCTGGGCCAACATCTTTGATAAAAACTTCCCATAACCCGTTAGAACCAAGAGGAATCATCGGATTAATCTCTTTATCCCAGAAATTAGCATCACAAATCAAACTCACTCGTTTTGCATTGGGAGCCCAAAGGCTAAAAGCAGTTCCTATAAACTCACCGTTTTCACCTCTTTTGACATGAGCTCCCAATACTTCCCAGAGTGATTCATGCCTTCCTTCGGTGATTAAATACATATCTAACTCACCAAGGGTGCTATGCGGATTTAAATATCCAGCAGGAGGTGATTGGAAAGCACTTCGCTTTGAAAATAAATTCTTAAACAAGCGGCGCATAAGGCTTAAGCCTAATTACTTCTTGACGCGTGCGATATGGACAACTCTTCCCATAGGACGTGTGGGATCAAGGCGAATGAAAGTATCGCGACTCCAGCTGTATTTTGCTTGATCTAGAAGGTCGGTAACCTCAAATCCTTTATCCGAAAGGCCGAGCGCTGAAAGATTCCAATGGACCATAGTTTCAATGGCTTTGAATGGATCTAAATTAACTACCACCAGAATGAGATTATCACCCTCTTTCTTTGAATAGGCGATTACTTGATCTGAGTCACTCTGATGAAAAGATATATTTCTTAGACGCTGAAGGGCAACATTTTGTTTCTTTATCTCATTTAACTTGGTGATAAATGGCGCAAGGGTTAGAGATTTCTTAGCTGCAGCCTGCCAGTCGCGCACTTTAATTTCATACTTCTCACTATCTCGGTACTCTTCTTTACTCTCACCAATGGGAATGTGTTCATAGAGTTCATATCCGGCATACATTCCCCAAGATGGGCTAAGAGTTGAAGCTAGAACTGCTCGAAGCGCAAAGGCTGCAGGATTTCCGCTCTGCAAATGAAAGGGAAGAATATCTGGGGTATTGACCCAGAAATTTGGGCGAAAGAAAGCGCTGGTTTGATAGGCAACTTCCCTGGCATATTCCTCTAATTCAGATTTGGTCACTCGCCAGGTGAAATAGGTATAGGACTGCTGAAAACCAGCTTTCCCAAGGGCATGCATCATCGCAGGTGTTGTGAAAGCCTCTGCAAGAAAAATGACTTGAGGGTATTTTTGATTTATCTTGGCAATAAAATCTGCCCAGAAATTAATTGGCTTAGTATGTGGATTATCAACTCTAAAGATATTGATTCCAAGTTCTATCCAGAGCGTTACTACTCGATAGATTTCTGCAAAGAGCCCTGGATAATCATTATCAAAATTTAGTGGATAGATATCTTGATATTTCTTCGGAGGATTCTCGGCATAGGCAATCGAGCCATCAGCTCGCTTTGTAAACCACTCTGGATTTGTCTTCACCCACGGATGATCGGGGGAGCATTGCAGGGCTAAATCAAGTGCAACTTCCACGTTGTTTTTCTTGGCAACTTTAAGAAAGTATTTAAAGTCATCAAAGCTGCCAAGCTCAGGATTGATTGCATCATGGCCCCCTGATTCATTGCCAATAGCCCAAGGAACCCCTGGATCAAGCGGGCCTGCGGTAAGTGAATTATTTCTGCCTTTGCGATGGGAGTATCCAATTGGATGTATTGGCGGGAGATATAAAACATCAAAACCCATTTTGGCTACATCTTCAATTCGATCTGCTGCGCTTCTAAAGTTTCCAGAACTTATTGAGCCATCACTATTTTTTTTCGCGCCCTCACTTCGAGGAAAGAATTCATACCAATTTCCAACCAGGGCTCGTTCACGCTCGACCTTAATGGGATACTTCTCTGATTTTGTGATCAGAGCCTTAGCAAACTCTCCAGGATTTTCTGCAATTACCTCAATATAGAAATTCCAGTTACCTAAAGTCTTTGGTCTTAGGAAGGCCTCAAATCTAAGGCTATTTGGCCAAATCTCAACCATCTGCTCACGCGAGGCAGTCTTACCACTTTCATCAACTAGAACAGCAAATACATCAAAGCTTTCATGGCCTTCTCTTATTATTGTTGCCGAGATTGTAACTGCCTCATTAACTACAGCTTTGGCACCGATAAATTCTCCACCAAAGAAAGTTGCCGGAGAGATATCAATTATTCCAAAGCGAGAAATCATCCAGATCCTTCAGTATTTCCTGGGTCCGCGGCAGAGACACTATTCAACTGATACTTTTCAATGGCTTTCTTGACAACTTTAGGTGAAATTTTTCCTTGATTAGCAAGCTGTGAGAGAGCTGCGACAACGATTGACTCGGCATCTACCTTAAAGTGGCGACGCAGCGCGCCTCTGGTATCAGATAGACCAAAGCCATCGGTTCCAAGAGAGGCAAAGTTCTGCTCCACCCATGGAGCTATTTGGTCTTGAACCGTTCTCATGTAATCACTAACTGCAAGAACGCTTCCTTTATAGTTTTTAAGTTTAGTGGTGAGGTAAGCACTCTTCTTATCTAGAGGATTTAGCAGATTATGGCGATCAACTTCTAGACCATCTCGCCTTAGCTCATTCCAAGAAGTGACGCTAAATACGTTAGCGCTAATCTTCCAATCACTAGCAAGTAGATTTTGCGCTTTAAGGGCCCAATTAAGTGCTACTCCCGAAGCCAACAGATTGACTTGGCGCTTAGCTCTGCGCTGTTTTTTAGCCTTTGAATAGAGATAGATACCTCTTAGTAGACCTTCTACATCTAGATTTTCTGGCTCTGCTGGTTGAACGTATGGTTCGTTATAAACAGTTAGGTAGTAGAAAATATTCTCACTATTTTCGCCATACATTCTCTTCAAACCATCTTTAACAATATGGCCTAGTTCAAAGGCAAATGCTGGATCATAGGCAACTACGGCTGGATTAGTTGAGGCTAGAAGTTGCGAGTGGCCATCCTCGTGCTGCAGACCCTCGCCATTAAGGGTTGTTCTTCCAGCGGTTGCTCCCATAACAAAACCACGGGCCATCTGATCTGCTGCTGCCCAGAATGCATCTCCAGTTCTCTGGAAACCAAACATGGAGTAGAAGATGTAAACGGGAATCATTGGTTCATCATGAGTTGAGTAAGAAGTGCCGACAGCGGTAAATGAAGCAGTTGAACCTGCCTCATTGATACCTTCATGCAGAATTACTCCAGAGGTAGATTCTTTATAAGAGAGCATCAACTCTCGATCAACCGCCAGATATTGCTGGCCGTGAGGTGAATAAATCTTCATAGTTGGAAAGAGTGAATCCATACCAAAAGTTCTAGCTTCATCAGGAATGATTGGAACAATTCGATGGCCAAGGCCCTCAACTTTTGCTAGATCTTTAAGCAGACGAACAAAGGCCATCGTGGTGGCAATTTCTTGGGCTCCCGAGCCCCTTGCCATTACTGCAAAATCTGAATCTTGCGGCTGGGGAAGGGGTTTTGATTTTGATCGTCTTCTTGGGACTGAACCACCAAGTTCTGCTCTCTTCTCCATCATGTATTGGAATTCTGGAGATTCTTTTCCGGGATGGAAATATGGTGGAAGTTTTTCATCTAATTTCTCATCATCTATTTCTAGATAGAGACGATCTCTTAGCGCTTTAAGATCTTCAAGCTTTAACTTCTTCATCTGATGCGTGGCATTTCGACCCTCAAAATGTGATCCCAGAGTCCAGCCCTTAATGGTTTTAGCAAGAATTACAGTGGGCTGGCCTTTATGGTTCATCGCTGATTGATAAGCAGCGTAGAGCTTCTGATAATCATGGCCGCCGCGCTTTAGATTCCAAATATCATCATCGCTCCAATTAGCCACCATCGCAGCTGTTCTTGGATCGCGATTAAAGAAATTCTCTCTAACAAAGGCGCCGCTTTCTGCCTTATAAGTTTGGAAATCTCCATCCGGCGTCTTATTCATCAGCTCAACTAGTGCGCCTTCTTTATCCATTGCAAAGAGTGGATCCCACTCTCTTCCCCAAACTACTTTGATTAC
>SXMA01000041.1 GCA_005777515.1 Actinomycetota bacterium
CGTGGCGAACCCAAGTAATTGGCGCACTTACTGGACGTGGTTATTCTCAAAAAGAGGCAGAAAGTGCGCTGGATAAAGTACTGGAAAGCTATGGCAAAACGCCAACAAGTAAAGATACTCCCGAGATGCTAAAGCTAGCGCTGGCGCAATCGCGACAGGAGAGATAGCTCATGAGCGATGAAGTATTGAGTAGCTCGCTAACGCCTGAGGAAATTAGCGCCGAGCAGGCCTTAAGGCCAGAAACACTAAGAGATTTTGTAGGACAAAAGCGCGTAAAGGATCAAGTCGATCTGCTGCTTCGGGCAGCTAGAGAGCGCGGCGCTCCAGCAGATCACATTCTCTTTTCAGGTCCTCCTGGTCTTGGAAAAACTACTCTTGCAATGATTGTGGCAAGTGAGATGGATTCGCCAATAAGAATTACCAGTGGGCCAGCAATTACCCACGCAGGCGATCTAGCTTCAATACTTTCATCCCTTGTTGAAGGCGAAGTTTTATTTTTAGATGAAATACATAGAATGGCAAGGCCAGCAGAGGAGATGCTCTATATGGCGATGGAGGATTTCAGAGTTGATGTTGTGGTTGGCAAAGGACCAGGGGCAACTGCAATTCCATTAACGCTTCCACACTTTACTTTAGTTGGGGCAACAACTAGGGCAGGCCTTCTTCCAGGGCCGCTTAGAGATCGCTTCGGTTTTACAGCCCATCTAGATTTCTATGATGAATCAGATATTGCAGATATTGTTGCTCGAAGTTCCTCGCTTTTAAATGTTGATATTAGTAAAGATTCAATAGCAGAGTTAGGAAAGCGCTCTCGTGGGACACCGCGTATTGCAAATAGGCTGCTTCGTCGAGTCAGGGATTACGCCCAAGTACATGGGGATGGCAGTATCAATCTTGAGATAACCAATTCAGCTCTAAAAATGTATGAAGTTGATGAGATCGGACTTGATCGATTAGATAAAGCGATTCTTAGAGTATTGATAGAACAGTTCAATGGTGGGCCAGTCGGTCTTGGCACTCTTGCGATGGCAGTAGGTGAGGAACGAGAGACTGTTGAATCTGTCGCTGAACCATTTCTGGTCCGCTCAGGATTTATCTCAAGATCGCCGCGCGGAAGAACGGCTACTGCGGCAGCTTGGCGCCATCTAGGCAAAAAAGCTCCTGAGGTAGCGATGGGGCTTTTCGACAGTGAGGAGCTTGAGCCCTAGACTTTCGCCCCATGTCTTACGGAAATTCACAACGTAACTCTGGTGAGGTCAAAAAACCCCGCCCTGCAAGAACCTTAACTCTCACGGTTCTAACCACTCTTATTCTCTATGGCGTTGCCTTTGCAATCGGGGCTACCTCAATCAACTTGGGTTTAGATCTAAGGGGTGGAACAAGTGTCACCTTGCAGCCAAGACTTCAAGGCGGGCAGAGCGGCGAGATTACCGGTGAATCAATCGATCAGGCTGTCTCAATTATCCGCCAGCGCGTTAACTCACTCGGCGTTGTAGAGGCCGAAGTAACTGCCGAGGGAACAGGCAATAGCAGACAGATAGTTATCTCGGTTCCGGGAGAGACCGGCAGACGAGTTGTGGACCTTGTTGGTCAAACTGCAGAACTTAGATTTAGACAGGTATTGCTAGTTGCAGGATCAATTCCAACTCCTGATGATGCTGCTCTGCTTCAAGGCTCAACTCTTAGCCCAGAGCAAGCTGCAGCATTTCAAGCACTTGATTGCACCAAGCCAGAGTCAACTCTTGGTAGTGGGGGAGATGATGCTAATTCTGTAATGATCACATGCGATAGGGATGGAGCTGCAAGATACATTCTTGCTCCAGCTCAAGTAGTTGGAAGCGACATAAAGGGTGCGACTGCTGCAATTGATCAACAGAGCGCAAGTGGTTGGTTTGTATCACTTGATTTTACTGGAGATGGATCTCGTAAGTTTGGAGAATTAACTCAGAGCGTTGTGAATCTCCCAGAGCCTCAGAATCAGGTAGCAATCGTTCTTGATGGTGTTGTTGTCTCTGCTCCTAGAATTAATGAAGCAATCTTGGGAGGCAGTGCTCAGATAACTGGCAGCTTTAGCCAACTCGAAGCGCAAGATCTCGCCAATGTTTTGAAGTATGGCTCACTACCTCTTGCATTTGATCGGGGCGAAGTTCAGCAAATCTCGCCAACCCTTGGAAATGATCAACTCCAGGCTGGTCTTATCGCTGGCGGTCTCGGGCTTCTTCTAGTGATGATTTATTCAATATTTTATTATCGAGCTCTTGGCTTTATTGTTGTGGGATCTCTCATTGTTGCTGCCGCTCAACTAGTGATTCTCTTCCTTCTCTTAGGTGAGTGGGTTGGATTTACCCTAACTCTGGCCGCTGTGGCAGGGGCAATTGTGGCAATCGGAATCACGGCTGACTCGTTTATTGTCTACTTTGAACGTATTCGAGATGAAATGCGCGAAGGAAAACCGCTTCGAGTTGCTGCCGAGACTGGTTGGCAGAGAGCGCGTCGTACCATCATTGTTGCAGATTTAGTCTCAATTATTTCAGCAGTGATTCTCTATATCGTTTCGGTTGGAAGCGTTCGAGGTTTCGCATTTACTCTCGGATTAACAACGCTCGTTGACTTGGTAGTGATCTTCTTATTCACCAAGCCACTTGTGACGCTACTTGCAAAGAATAAATACTTCCAAGCTGGCGGTAGGTACTCTGGTGTCTCGCCGCGCAGTATTGGTCTTGTGACCGCAACGCCAGAGAGCAAAGGAGCATAAACCATGAAATTAACTGGTCTTGGTGGAAGGCTCTATCGGGGCGAGACATCGATGAATGTCATTCGCGCACGAAAGAAGTGGTATGCGGTAAGCGCTTTGTTTATTGCCCTCTCTTTCTTTGCACTCGGGGCTCAAGGCTTGCGCTTTGGAATTGAATTCGAGGGCGGATCGGCCTTTGTGGTTTCAACTTCATCTGGAACCGTTGAGCAAGCAAGGGAGGCGGTCGCTGCTGCTGGCTATAGCGACAATACGATTATTCAAACTCTAGGTGAAGAAAAGATTCGCATCCAAACTGGCGTTCTAGATGTGGGGCAATCAAATGCAATTCAAGATGCTCTAGCTGCTGAATTTGGTGTATCAGTTGAGTCGATCGATACTCAAAATGTTGGTCCCTCTTGGGGCGAAGAGATTTCAAAGAAGGCGCTACAGGGACTCGTTGCTTTCCTAATTTGCATCATGATTTATCTCGCCCTGACCTTCGAACCAAAAATGGCGGTAGCAGCTGTTGTGGCGCTGATTCACGATGTTTTCATCACCGTTGGTCTCTATGCCTTTATTGGCTTTGAGGTGACGCCCGCAACTGTGATCGGCTTTTTAACAATTCTGGGTTACTCCCTCTATGACACTGTGGTGGTATTCGATAAAATTCGTGAGAACACAAAGGGAATCACCAGTACTGGAAAATCTACTTACTCTGATGCGACAAATCTTGCTGTCAATCAGACATTTGTCCGCTCCCTGAACACTTCACTGATCGCACTCCTTCCTGTTGCAGCAATTCTTTTTGTCGGAGCAGGTTTATTAGGTGCTGGAACTCTTAAAGATCTAGCGCTAGCACTCTTTATCGGTCTTATCGCTGGAACTTACTCATCAATTTTCATCGCCCCTCCAGTCTTGGCTTCTCTTCGTGAGCGTGAGCCAGCGATGAAGGCTCTAAGTGTTCGCGTCGCGGCAAGGGGCGGAAGCACAGCTAGCCCGTTGCTCTCCAATCGAAAAGGAAAGAAGAGGCGCAAAAAATAGGGGAGAAGTAATCTATCCCCATGAACGCCCTAATAACTCCGGTGATTAATCGCCTCAGGGAGAGTCAAGAAGATGGCGAAACGGCAGTTGTTGAACGCGCATTTGAAGTAGCAGAGCGGGCTCATAAAGGTCAGTTAAGAAAAAGCGGTGATCCATATATAACTCACCCCGTCGCAGTTGCTGAGATACTTCTTGATTTCGGTCTTGATGCAAATAGCATCGCGGCAGCCCTCCTTCATGACACCGTGGAAGATACGAGTTATTCCAAAGAATCACTTCGCAAAGATTTTGGTCCCGAGGTCGCCTCACTTGTTGATGGCGTAACAAAACTAGATCGTCTGACCTATGGGCCTACTGCGGAGGCTGAGACAGTTAGAAAAATGGTCGTAGCAATGGCAAAAGATATTCGAGTTCTAGTTATTAAATTAGCAGACCGTCTTCACAATGCCAGAACTTGGCAATTTGTTGAGCCAGAATCAGCAGAGCGAAAAGCCAGAGAGACTCTTGATATCTATGCGCCGCTAGCCCATCGCTTGGGAATGAATGCAGTGAAGTGGGAGCTGGAAGACCTTTCCTTCAAATATATTGAGCCAAAGAAGTTTGAAGAAATTGAGCGATTGGTCCAAGAACGAAATCCTTCCAGGGCAAAGTTAACCAATGAAGTCATTTCCTTAGTGGAGCAAGACTTAGCTTCGGAGTCAATTGCTGCAAAGGTTACTGGCAGACATAAACATCTCTACAGCGTCTATCAAAAGATGGTAATTAGGGGACGTGAATTCAATGATATTTATGATCTAGTTGGAATAAGAGTGTTAGTTGAGGATGTCAGAGATTGCTACGCCGTACTTGGAGCGATTCACGCCAGATGGAGCCCAGTTCCTGGAAGATTTAAAGATTACATTGCGATGCCTAAGTTCAATCTCTATCAATCACTTCACACCACTGTAATTGGCCCCAATGGGAAAGCCGTTGAAATGCAGATAAGAACTCATGATATGCACTCAAGGGCTGAATATGGAATTGCTGCCCACTGGAAATACAAGCTCTCTGGATCACCCAGATCATCAGATTCGCCAGATATGCTCTGGTTAAAGCAACTTCATGAGTGGCAGCAGGAAACCTCTGATGTAACCGAGTTTCTCGATGCACTTCGTTTTGATCTTAGAACTCCTGAAACATTCGTCTTCACGCCAAAGGGAAGTGTCATCGCGCTTCCCTTAGGAGCAACAGCGGTGGATTTCGCCTATGCGGTTCATACCGATGTTGGAAATCGATGCGTAGGAGCGAAAGTTAATGGCAAGTTAGTTTCTTTAGAGGTGCCTTTGGTTAATGGAGATGTAGTTGAAGTTCTAACTAATAAGGCGGAAACTGCGTCGCCTAGTAGAGATTGGCTCAATTTTGTTAAGTCATCTAGGGCTCGCTCCAAGATAAAGGCATGGTTTTCTAAGGAGCGACGCGAAGAGGCAATTGATGCGGGGCGAGAATCCATTGCTAGGCAGATGCGAAAGGCAGGACTTCCGCTACAAAAGATCCTTGGCGGACATAGCTTGCTTCAATTGGCCCATGATCTAAATTACCCGGATATAGAGGCGTTATACGCCGCGGTTGGCGACGGCCATATCTCAGCAAATCATGTAATCGAAAGGCTCGAATCATCTCTTGGTCTAGCTGAGACTTATGACAGTCCAATTGATGAAGATATAACTACCGCATCACCAAGTCGCATCAATAGACGAAGCGCATCTGGCATTATCGTCGAAGGCGTTGATGATGTTTTAGTAAAGCTAGCAAGATGCTGCACCCCAGTGCCAGGGGATCTCATAACTGGATTTATCACTCGGGGTAATGGTGTATCGGTTCATAGAAGTGATTGCGTAAATGTTGCCGATCTAAAATTCCATCAAGGCGACCGCATCACTGCAGTTAAATGGGATGAGGGCGCTAAGTCTGTTTTCTTAGTCAATATTCAGATTGAGGCTCTGGATCGCGCGAGGTTGCTCTCTGACATCACTCGCGCTCTATCTGACCAAGAGATCAATATCGTTCATGCAGCTGTTAATACCACTAAAGATCAAGTAGCTTTTTCGCGCTTTACATTCGAAATGGCAGATGCCTCACATCTAGAGGCAGTCCTAGCTTCAGTAAAGAAAATTGAAGGTGTATACGATGTTTATCGAATTACCAACAATTAAGAATTAAAATCAGCAAGACCTTTTTGGGCCTCGCTGAGCCACATACGTCTGGCAGCTGCAGCCTCAAGAAGATCAGCAGCCTTCTTAGAATCTCCATTAGCCTGAGCCTTAGCAGCTTTGGCCTCATATTCGGCGACAGCATTCGTTAACTGAGCAACGACATCATTCGCTCTTGCAATTGCGGTTGGATCACTACGACGCCATTGCTCCTGCTCGGCCTCTTTAATAGTCATCTCCACGCTATCAACGCGCTTATCTAGAACAGAGCGCTTCTTGCGATCGATCATGCCGATCTTGGAGAGCTTCTGGCGAAGGTCGCGGAATTTGCGTCTAACATCATCAAGATTAGTAATTGGTAGAAGTGCTTCCATCTCAGCGACAATTGCTTCGCGCTTTTCAAGGTTTGCAGCCATTGATTCGCCGCGCTTCTCCAGGTCAGCGTTCTTTGTAGTGAAGAAAGTGTCTTGGGCGGCTTTGAATCTAGTCCAGAGCTTGTCATCATCACTCTTCTTGCCTCGACCGCTTGCCTTCCATTGATCCATAAGAGTCTTATAACGTCTTGCAGTTGCTACCCAATCGGTTGAGGTAGCAAGAGATTCTGCTTCAACAACAATCTTTTCTTTAGCATCTTTAACCTGACCCTGTTGAGCACTAAGACCTGCAAAATGAACCCTGCGACGCTTATCAAACTTGTTGCGCGCAGATGAGAAGCGCTTCCATAACTCTGAATCTGTTTTTTTATCAAGACGTGGAGCCTTCTTCCACTCATCTAGCAAGACTTTTAGGCGCTCTCCGGTGACCTTCCAGCTAGTTGAATCGATTAAGCCTTCGGCCTCTATAACTAGAGCTTCCTTTGCGGCGATGGTTGCTGCGCGCTTTTCAGCTTTAGCCTCTGCCTCTGCTGCTTTTTTGGCTTCGTAGGCTGGACGGTGTTCATCAATTAGTGGTGGAATCTGCTCAAGTGAGCTTCTCAGAGCTTCAAGGTTTCCAACGCCATTTAGATGTTCAATCTGATTTCTTAACTTCTTAACCGCCTCATTTGCATCTTGAGGAACCATAGCGCCACTAATAATCCTTGCTGCAAGTAGAGCGACCTCTGATGCAACAAGTTCAAATTTACGGACAAAGTAGGCAAGCGCCTCTTCCGCAGATTTTCCAGGATATGAACCAACTACTTTTTCCCCATCGCTGGTTCGAACGTAAACCATTCCATTTTCATCAACGCGACCAAATTTTGAAGGATCACCGATTAGCGCTGCAGCAGCTGAGTTAGGTAGAACTTGATTATCTAGAGCATCCATTTGGTCCTACTTTCTCGAACGTTGCGC
This sequence comes from Actinomycetota bacterium, assembly GCA_005777515.1. Taxonomy (GTDB): domain Bacteria; phylum Actinomycetota; class Actinomycetes; order Nanopelagicales; family Nanopelagicaceae; genus MAG-120802. The sequence continues at coordinate 7,296 of SXMA01000041.1, forward strand.
GCCTGGAGTTTTTCACTCTGGCGTTGTGGGTTCAGCGGTTGGTAAGGGCCAAACGCTACCGCCCTAGGGCAAATCTGTAAAAAAGTCGCTCACGTGGGGCACTTTTGAGCGGAAGTGGGCGCTGGGGTTGGAAGAATGCCCAGGTGAGCCTCTTAGTGGATCGAGTAGTTGCGCCTTACTACGCTACAAATTGTTGGATCATAGCTCCAGCAAAAAATTCACACTGCGTCGTTATTGATCCAGGAATTGCCATTCCGAATTTGATGAAAGAAATTAAAGCAAAGCTAGTGGAGCACAACCTTGTTGTAGGAGCAATATTTATTACCCATGGCCATCTTGATCACACATTTTCTCTTTACTCGCTTGCCAAAGACTTTATTGAAAGTGATACCTATATTCATAAAGCTGATAGGGACCTACTTAGTAATCCAGAGCGCGCAATGGGTCCGCAGTCACAAGCTCTCTTGAGCGAACTTGGGAAGCTTTCGGGGCAAGAGATTAGTTTTCAAGAACCGGAGCGAACCTGGTCCATAGATTCTGATAGTGAGTCAAGACTGGGAGGAATGAATTTTTCCTTTAGACATGCGCCAGGACATACCCCGGGCTCGACTCTGGCAATTGTCGATGATGAGCTATTGATCAGTGGAGATGTGCTTTTTAAAGGCGGAATTGGCAGAACAGATCTGCCACGTGGCTCAATGAGCGACATGGAGATAACTCTTCGTGAGAAAATAGCGACCTTGCCACCTCATCTCCGTGTTCTTACCGGGCATGGCGATGAGAGCAGGATGGAAGAGGAATTGAAGAGAAATCAATATCTAATAGCGGCAACTCAAGGGAGATTGACATGAGTCAAAAGTTCGTAGCCCCTAAGGGCGTCTCTGAGTATCTGCCGCCAAAATCAAATGTTTTCGATCGAATTATTCAAACGCTAAAGATTCCAGCACTTGCTGCCGGATATGAGTTAATAGAGCTGCCAATATTTGAAGATACCGAGTTGTTTACTCGGGGAGTTGGCGCTTCAACAGATGTGGTGTCAAAGGAGATGTATACCTTTGAGGATCGTGGTGGTCGCTCACTAACTCTTCGCCCCGAGGGAACAGCTGGAGTGATAAGAGCTGTTATTGAACATGGTCTAGATCGTGGCAGCCTGCCAGTGAAACTCTTTTATCAAGGCCCCTTCTTTAGGGCTGAGAGGCCACAAGCTGGTCGCTATCGCCAGTTTTATCAATTCGGAATCGAGGCTATTGGTAGCAATGATCCGTATCTTGATGCAGAGGTCATCTCGATTGCCTATCAAGGTTATAGAAAACTTGGACTCAAAGATTTTGAACTGCAGATAACCTCCCTTGGCGATAGCGAGAGTAGAACCGCGCATCGAAAAGATCTTGATGCATTTATTGCTGGGCTAAATCTTGATCAAGAAACGCGCGCCAGAGCTGAAAAGAATCCGCTGCGCCTCTTCGATGATAAACGTGAAGAAATAAGAGCTTCCATGAGCAAAGCTCCACTACTTCTTGATTATTTGAATAGCGAAAGTAGAGAGAACTTTGAAGCGGTTAAATCGGCGCTTGACTCCCTAGAAATCAAATATGTAGTTAATCCAAGAATGGTCAGGGGCCTTGATTACTACACTGGAACAACCTTTGAGTTTGTTCACAAGGGACTTGGCGCGCAATCTGGTATTGGCGGCGGCGGGCGATATGACGGTTTAATGGAGCTTCTTGGGGGATCAAAGCTTTCAGGAATTGGTTTTGGATTAGGAATTGATCGAATCCTTCTTGCCCTTGAGGCAGAGGCAAAGAGCGGTCAATTGCTACCGGGAGAATTGAAATACATTGACCTCTATGTGATTGCTCTAGGTAATGAGGCTCGCTCAAAGTGCTTCACTCTCGTTGATTCACTTAGAAGAGAGGGCTTTGTTGTAGAGCAGAACTTTGGAGATCGCTCTCTAAAAGGTGCGATGAAAGCCGCTGATAAATCTGGAGCGCGCTTTGCAATAGTTCTCGGCGATAGCGAATTGCAATCAGGGTCAGTTGAGCTAAAACAGATGAGCAATGGAGAGCAGACTTCGGTTAGGCTTACCTCTCTTGCTAAGACATTGGCCGAGAAGTCTTCTGGGCTATAAGAAGAGTAGAGAGAAGGTCTTTTAATTGCTTCGCTCCCATAGCGCTGGAAAGCTGAGATCAAGTGATATTGGTAGCCGGGTAAAACTTGCTGGCTGGGTTGCAAGGCGGCGCGACCATGGCGGTGTGGCATTTATTGACCTGCGCGACTACTCGGGAAGTGTGCAAGTAGTTATCTCTGATGAGAAGGTGGCTGCTGCCCTTAGAGCTGAGTGGTGCGTTTTAATCGATGGAGTCGTTACTAAACGTCCAAGTGGAAATGAAAATTCAGCACTACCTACAGGCGAAATTGAAGTTAATTGCGAAAGTCTTGAAGTATTGAGCGAAGCAGCTGCGCTTCCATTTCCCGTTGATAGCGGCGAAGTAGTAAATGTCAGCGAAGAGGTAAGACTTAAATACCGCTATTTGGATTTAAGGCGCGAGGGACCAAGCAGTGCGCTGCGCCTTCGTTCAAAAGTTACATCGATTATCAGATCTGTGATGGAGAGCGAGGGCTTTTTAGATATTGAAACGCCGAACCTGACTCGCTCAACGCCAGAGGGTGCGAGAGATTTCTTAGTTCCAGTTCGTCTACAGCC
>SXMA01000042.1 GCA_005777515.1 Actinomycetota bacterium
GGGGCCCACATCATCGGCCCAAACTTTTCTTTGGCATTGGCAACTTGACCCAAAATTCCATATAAGCCGTAGAAGAGGATCTGCGGCAAACAGTAGAGAGCGAAAGCCAGAGTTACATCTCTAGAGCGACCGGAGAAAGTTGGGGCATAGAGCGAAACTAATAGAGGAGCTAGCAACATCGCTGCAATTGTTATGAAAAGAAGCGCAGATACAATTAATGAAAGTAGGCGACTGATATATGCGCTGCCACCATCTTCTTGCCTAAACGATTGCACGATTAAAGGAACAAATACTGCTGATAGCGCTCCACCGATAAGTAGGTTATAAATAATGTTAGGAGTGGTATTTGCAACATTAAAAGCATCACCTAGTAACCCAGTTCCAAGCGCTGCAACAAGTAGAAGATTTCTAATTAAGCCAGTAGCCCTTGAAATTATTGTTCCAAGACCCATGACAGAAGAGGATCTAATTAGATTGGCATCTTCACTCATTTGCCTCTCCTACTCTTAACTCTTCTCACACTCTGCACAATTGCGGCGAGTAAAAGAATTATCGCCATCCCGGTGGTCAACCAAGTGGTAACTGGAGAAATGACCGCGAGTCGAAGTGGGATTCTCTGCTCAAGCCCAATGAGCTCACCCTTAGGTGTGTAGAGCTGGAGGCGAAGCGAGGTATCACCAGATGCGATGACCTCAATCGGAACCTCTATTTGAATTTGAGACTGCCCATCAATAGTAATCCTTGGGACGTCATCAACTAATACTCGAGAATTGGTAGTGGTGATAAGTAAGTCAAGACTTACAGGTTCTGTGAAATCGTTAATAACAGTTACTGGAAGATCATAGTTCTTAGTAGTTATCGTGTAGTTACCAGGCGAGATGCGAAGTTTGTTATTCACACTTTTTATAGCTGCGCTATAGCTTTTAGAAATCAATAGCGCATTATCTTTAGAAAGATCTGGATTTAAAGTCTTTGCAAGTCCCAGACGCAGGTCTTCCACATCTTTACTTGTAATTACCGAATTAGTAATTTTGATTGATTTTCGCAAGGCTGTATAGGCATTTTTTGTAATTAGCGCGGGCTGACCTTCAATATTTGATTCTCCAGGTGCGCTAACTTCTCTATTAAGAAGTGCTTCAAGGCGCAGCTTTGAAAGAGAGTTATAGGTAGAAAGCTCGCCTGGAGCTATTCGATCTAGAAAGGCTTGGGATGGGGCTCCATAAGTGATGGCAACAACTCGGTTATTCGCACTTAGGGATTTAAGTTTTATCAGCCAAGTAGTGGCAGGATCAAAAGCAGGAACTTCAACATCTTTTCCCTCTTGGTCAAGATAGATATAACCATCTGTCAGATCAGCAATCTCTTCAATCAAAGCTGGGTCAATCAACCAAGTTCTATTGTTAGAGGCAGTTATCTCTAAAGCCTTCCCTAGAGAACCGCCAGGTGAGATAGAGATTGCAAGCTCATTATTTAAAAATCGGCCGTCAGCAAGTCTATTTGTTGGCGCAGTTAGCGTTACCAGAGTTGAACTTTGAGCAGGAGGTGTTGAAAGTAGGATGAGTAAGAAAGCAAGAAGAATGCGCTTCAAGATAGTAAATCCTTAGAGCGAGAGATTAACTTCTTCTCATCAGGATAGGCCAACTTTGTAACTATCTCATCTAGCGGAAACCAGCGAACATCATCTACCTCACTAACCTGAGGAGCAATTTTTCCTCCTACTTCTTTAAATAAGAAGTGATGGACCGTTTTATGAATTCTCTTTCCCCCAGCCATAAACCAGAAGTCAATAACGCCAAGTGATTTATCAATCTCACTTTCAATTCCAGTTTCTTCCTTAACCTCGCGAAGTGCTGCAGCCTCAGCGCTCTCTCCCTCTTCGATATGGCCTTTAGGCAGAGACCAGAGCAGTCGCTCTCGATTTGGATCTTTTGCATCTAGGCGACCAATTAATAGACCTTGTGTTCTAGATTTATTGATTACCAGCCCACCAGCGCTGACTTCATCAACGCGTTTTGCATAAGGGGTGCGTTTATGGCGCTTATTCAAACCCTGATTAGGGCTTTTATTATCAGAGCTATTTGAGTGTGAGCGTTTTGAAGATTTAGAGCGAGAGCGCTTGCGCTTTCGTTTCTTCTTAATTTCTTCGCCGCCCGCACTAGGTGCCGGGGTCATGGCTCAAGACTACTCGTCAGGGCCGAGAACGGAAGGTAAGCCTGCATCGGTAACCTTAGACACAATGGAAACTCCACTATCGGCAGCGAGCCAGATCGCAATCGCAACGCTTAAAGAGCGCGCCCCAGAAGCTTTTGAGTTAGCTGGGTTATTTAAGGCTGCCGGTTTTCGTCTTGCTCTTGTAGGTGGAACAGTGCGAGATGCCCTTCTTAATCGCCTAGGAAATGATTTAGATTTCACAACTGATGCAAAGCCTGAAGAGAGTAAGAAGATATTAAAAAAGTTTGCGGATGATATTTGGGATGTTGGAATTAAATTTGGAACTATTGGCGCAAAGCGCGACAAAACTACATTTGAAGTAACCACTTATAGGGCTGATAGCTATGAAGTAGATACAAGAAAACCAGAAGTTCAATTTGGCGAGACCATTGAAGATGATCTGCGTCGACGAGATTTTACTGTCAACGCCATGGCCATTGAGCTGACAACAGATACTCCTGAATTTATTGATCTTTATAATGGAGTAACTGATTTACTTAAGAAAATCCTGCGCACGCCAGCAACTCCTGAGATGTCATTTTCCGATGATCCACTAAGAATGCTAAGAGCTGCTCGTTTCGCTTCGCAATTAGGGTTTGCAATTGATCAAGCGGCGCTAAGTGCAATGGGCGAGATGAAAGATCGCCTAGAAATTATCTCTGCAGAGCGAATTAGGGATGAGTTTATTAAAATCGTTCTCTCTGATGATCCACGCTTAGGAATTAATATTCTGGTTGAGAGCGGTCTTTGCGATAAGTTCCTTCCAGAAATTTCAAAACTAAGGCTAGAAGTTGATGAACATCACC
>SXMA01000043.1 GCA_005777515.1 Actinomycetota bacterium
GGAGCTAAATTAGGAGCCGCTGTTTCAACTACCTCACTTGATGTGATTGAAGGCCAACTAGGGCTAAAGGCTGCGGTATTTAACGATAACGCTGCTGCTGTTACTGCCCTTAAGAATAAGCAGATTGATGGTCTAGTGGTAGACCTTCCAACTGCTTTCTATCTCTCAGCTGTTGAAGTTCCAAATGGAATCATCGTTGGACAAATTGATGGCAGTGATTCAGGAGATCAAGGATTTGGTCTCTTGCTATCTAAAGACAATCCGATCACATCATGTGTTTCAGGAGCGGTCGATGCAATTAACAATAATGGAACACTTCAGGCCATTATTGAAAAGTGGTTAACATCTTCTGCAGGAGCGCCAGTACTTGGATAGTTGCCAGATACGGCAAACTATTAAGCATGGCTAATGGCTAAGAAATCGGGGCGCAGTTCTAATAGAGCTGCGCCCTCCTCTTCTTATAACTTTGGTGGCAGCTGGAGCGCAAGTGAAATAGAACTTGCAAGACGTCATGCGCGGCGAGCACGAAATAAGAAAAGTGCGCTAATTGCAGCACTCTCAAGCTTCTTAGTCCTTGGAACCCTTGGTTTAGTCCTAGTTACCTCACCGGGCTGGGAGACGCTTAGAAATACATTCTTTAAGTGGGCCTATGGCTTTGAAATTCTGCCCAAAATTCTTCTCGGGTTTACTACCAATGCCACGCTAACTGTTATCGCAGGAACTTCTGTCGCCCTTATTGGTCTAGCGATAGCACTCCTTAGGACTTCTAGATCTCCGGCATTAACCCCATTTAGGATCCTTGCCACAGTTTATGTTGATGTATTTCGCGGCATTCCAATGCTGCTAGTAATTCTTTTAGTGGGATTTGGAATTCCGGCGCTACAGATAAAGGGCTTAACCAACAATGTCTTGGTTTTAGGAACTCTTGCAGTAATCATCACCTATTCGGCATATGTGGCTGAAGTTATTCGCTCTGGAATTCTTACCGTTCACCCAAGCCAGAGAGCTGCTGCTAGATCACTGGGTTTAAGTAATTTTCAGACTCTTCGCCATGTCGTTCTGCCTCAAGCACTCAAGAGAGTCACCCCACCGCTTCTAAATGATTTAGTGGCGCTAATCAAAGATACTGGCCTAGTTTCGATTTTGGGGGTCACCGATGCGGTAAGAGCTGCGCAAATTCAAACTGCAAAGACTTTCAATTACACCCCATATGTAATGGCCGCAATCATCTTCCTGCTAGTGACAATTCCCTTAACGCGCTGGACTGATCGGATGCTTAGAAACTCCTATGAGCGAGAGAATGCAGTGGGGCAAGCATGAGTCAGGCGGTGTTGCAGCTCGAAAAAGTTCGAAAGAGCTTTGGAAGCGAGGTAGTCCTAGAAGATATTTCCTTTAAAGTCTTAGAGCATAAAGCCACGGTTTTCATTGGCGCATCTGGCAGTGGAAAGTCGACGCTGCTGCGCTGCATAAATTTACTTGACCAGATTGATGATGGACAGATACTTCTTGATGGGCAAGATATCTCTGCAGCAAATGTAAATCCTGATGAGGTGAGAAAGAAGTTAGGTATGGTCTTTCAATCCTTTAATCTCTTTCCTCACATGACGGTGCTTGAAAATGTTATTTTGGCTCCTACCAAGGTGCAGAAGGTGGCAAAAGAGAAGGCGATAGATGAGGCTTTGGAGCTATTAGATAAGTTTGGTTTGAGGGAGAAAGCTGATCAATATCCAGATCGGCTTAGTGGGGGTCAGCAGCAGAGAGTTGCCATTATCCGCTCCCTTGCCAGGCATCCTCGTCTGCTATTACTTGATGAGATAACTAGCGCCCTTGATCCAGTCTTGGTTAATGAAGTTTTGAGCACGGTTAGAGATCTAAAGAGCGAGGGAATGACGATGGTGCTGGCTACCCATGAGATGGGTTTTGCCAAACAGGTAGCCGATGAGCTCTGTTATCTGCATCAGGGAAGAATTCTGGAGTGGGGAGATCCTTCGAAAGTTCTCCAAAGTCCAAAGAAAAAAGAGACTAAAGAGTTTCTCCGCCGCCTCCATCAAGCAGGCAGATTGTAGATAAGTTGGATTTTTTCATATTTGCCCCCTAATATATGGCCCAGGTCATGAGTCTCAGTTCATAGCCCCGGCTAACTGAGCGGCAACCCTCCACCACGGTGGGGTGCTCCGGGTGAAGACCAGGTCGATAGCAAAGTGCCATCGGCAAGCGTGGGTCTGCAAAATAATTCAGGCCCCCTGGATATTAGGGAGGTTTATTTCGTGTCATCTTTTTCCGTAACAGAAGCTCATTTTGAAACTCGTCAGATTCATGCCGGTCAAGTTCCAGATCCAACAACCGGAGCAAGAGCGTTGCCGCTTTATCAGACTACGGCATATCAATTCCGTGACACCAAGCATGCTGCGGATTTATTTGGCCTTGCAGAACTGGGCAATATCTACACCAGAATAATGAATCCCACTCAAGATGCAGTGGAGCAGAGAATTGCATCACTTGAAGGGGGTGTAGCAGCACTACTTCTTTCATCTGGTTCTGCTGCAACTACCTTTGCTGTACTAAATGTTGCAGAGGCTGGAGACCATATAGTTTCTTCGCCATCACTATATGGCGGAACTTACAACTTATTTCATTACACCTTGCCAAAATTTGGCATTGAAGTGACCTTTGTTGACAATCCAGAAGATGCGGAAAGTTGGAGAAAGGCTGTTCGTCCAAATACTAAGGCTTTCTTTGGTGAAACTATTGCGAATCCAAAAAATGATCTCTTGGATATTGAGTCAGTTGCGAAAGTTGCTCATGAGGTTGGAGTCCCATTGATTGTTGATAATACAGTAGCCACGCCATTTCTAATTCGCCCCATTGAATATGGCGCCGATGTGGTAGTTCACTCAGCAACCAAGTTTCTATCAGGCCATGGCAATGCGGTAGTTGGAGCAATCGTTGATTCTGGAAAGTTTGATTATGCAAAATATCCAGAGCGCTTCAAGAATTTCAATCAACCAGATCCCAGCTATAACGGAATTGTTTATGCTCAGGCGCTTGGGGTTGGATCAGCATTTGGCGCAAATTTAGCTTATATTTTCAAGATTCGACTTACTCTTCTTCGTGACATCGGAGCTGCAGTTTCTCCCTTTAATGCTTGGTTATTGGCGCAGGGACTTGAAACTCTCTCATTGCGCATAGAACGTCATGTTGATAACGCCCTTGCTACAGCTAAATGGCTTGAGAGCCATGCTCAAGTTCTAAAGGTGAACTACGCCTCGCTTGAATCATCTCCTTGGAATAAGTTAGCCAAGAAATATGCTCCAAGAGGCAGTGGCTCAGTTCTTTCCTTTGAAATAAAGGGTGGGATTGAAGCTGGCAAAAGATTTATAGAGGCTCTGAATATCTTCTCCCACGTGGCAAATATTGGTGATGTTCGATCTCTTGCTATCCATCCAGCATCAACAACTCATTCACAGCTCAGTCCTGCTGAGCAGCTAAGCGCGGGAGTGACTCCTGGTTTAGTGCGTTTAAGTCTGGGAATTGAAAATATCGCAGATATTAAGAGTGATCTAGAAAAAGCCTTTGCCGCGGCAAAGTAATTCTGAGAGCTGTTAAATAATATGACGATAAGCGAGACCACTACCGGAGCATGGTTAGAATTTCATGATCCGGGGTTTCGCCGTTTTCACAAATTGGGCGATCTCCAGCTAGCATCCGGTGAGACCTTGCCTGATGTAACAATTGCTTATCAAACTTGGGGTGAGCTAAATAGCGATAGGTCAAATGCGATACTCGTTAATCACGCCCTAACTGGCTGGTCAGATGTATCTGCATGGTGGCCAGACATGGTTGGAGCAGGCTTTCCTCTCGATAGCGATAAATATTTCATAATCTGCCCGAATGTAATTGGGGGATGTCAAGGAAGCACGGGACCATCATCGCTTGCACCCGATGGCAAGCGATGGGGTTCAAGGTTTCCCTACCTCTCCATTCGGGATATGGTGGCAGCGGAAGTTGAATTAAGTCGGCAGCTAGGTATTGAAAAGTATCTACTTGCGGTTGGGCCATCACTTGGGGGAATGCGATCACTGGAGTGGGCGATAGAGTATCCAGAGAAAGTGGGAGCGATCTGCACGATTGGATCATCAGCCGTCGCGACGGCAGATCAAATCGGGGCTGCATCCATTCAAATCCAAGCCATCAAGGCAGACCCATATTTCAATGGTGGGGATTATTACGAGCAGGAAACCGGTCCGATTCAAGGCATGGCAATTGCTCGGAAGATTGCTCATCTAACCTATCGCAGCGAATATGAGATGGACATGCGCTTCGGTCGAGACATGCAAGGGGATGAGACTGGTCGCTTTGCAGTGGAGTCATACCTGGATCATCAAGGGTTAAAGTTGCAACGCCGTTTTGATGCCAATACCTATATTTGCCTTACCGAGGCGATGAATTCTCATGATATCGGGCGAGACCGAGGCGGAGTGGTAGCAGCGCTTTCAACTGCTCAACGCCCAGTTATTGTGGTCTCGATTGATACCGATCGCCTCTTTCCGGCGCGCTTACAGGAGGAGATTGTTGAGCTTACGCCAACAGCCCTTCCTCTCAAGCAGATTTCATCTCCCTTTGGCCATGATGGATTTTTGATCGAAGTTGAGCGTGTAGGTCAGATAATCAGGGAAAGTTTGGAGTTGGCCCACTCAAAGTAAGGAATAAAGTGGTTTGGATGTGCATTTACCCCTGTGGACAATTTATAATATAGCCATAGTCGATTCCCCAAAAGGCTAGAGGCAAAAAAGAAGTTTTGACAGTTCGTCAAACAAAAGCAAAGGACTAATTCGTGGCTGTATCTCGTGCGCCCAAAAACGCAGGTAAGAAAAAGAGCCTTGCAAAAAAGAGCACGAAGAGCGTTGCTAAAAGTTCGATAAAGAAAGATAAAAAGGGCGCTAAGTCCAAAGGTCCAAGACTATTTCCTACCAAGGCAGAACTTGAAGCAATGAAGCTGGCAAGGGAGGCAAAAGCTAAGCCAGCTGAAAAGAGTGGCCCGCGACGCTTTCCAACGAAGGCAGAACTTGAAGCAGCAAAGGCTGCAGCGGCTGGAGTGAACAAGCCTGCAGGCAAGAAGATAATTGAAAAAGTTGATGGCGAGGAAGTTGAGCTAGAAGAAGTTGAATTAGAAGATCTTGAGAAGTTAGTTTCTGAAACCGGGGAAGAAGTTGTTGAAGGCGCAAGTGATGTTCGAGTTGTGAATCTAACTGAGGAAGCCAAGAAGGAAGAGGGAGAGTTCACCCTTAAGGATTCAGAAGAAGATGATGCGCCGCCTCAGACTGTATTAACGGCAGGTGCTACTGCAGATCCAGTAAAGGACTATCTCAAGCAGATTGGTCGAGTAGCTCTTCTAAATGCTGAACTTGAAGTTGAGCTTGCTATGAGAATTGAAGCTGGATTATTTGCTGAAGCAAAGTTGAATTCAGGCGAGAAGATGGAACGTCCATTTAAGCGAGAGCTAGAGTGGATTGCAGAGGATGGTAAGAGAGCAAAGAATCATCTTCTTGAAGCAAACCTTCGCCTCGTTGTTTCTCTTGCTAAGCGCTATACCGGTCGAGGAATGCTATTTCTTGATCTAATTCAAGAGGGACACCTAGGTCTAATTCGCGCAGTAGAGAAATTTGATTACACAAAGGGATATAAGTTCTCAACCTATGCAACCTGGTGGATTCGCCAGGCAATCACACGCGCTATGGCAGATCAGGCAAGAACTATTCGTATTCCCGTACATATGGTTGAAGTTATTAATAAATTAGCACGAGTTCAGCGTCAGATGCTTCAAGATCTCGGACGCGAACCAACCCCAGAAGAGCTCGCCAAAGAGCTTGATATGACCCCTGAGAAGGTTGTTGAAGTCCAAAAGTATGGTCGCGAGCCAATCTCGCTTCATACTCCACTTGGTGAAGAGGGAGATTCAGAGTTTGGTGATTTGATTGAAGACTCTGAGGCGATTGTTCCTGCAGATGCAGTTTCATTTACTCTCCTTCAAGAGCAGCTTCACTCAGTGCTAGATACTCTCTCAGAGCGCGAGGCGGGCGTTGTTGCGATGCGCTTTGGATTAACCGATGGCCAGCCTAAGACCCTTGATGAAATTGGCAAGGTCTACGGAGTTACCCGCGAGCGCATCCGCCAGATTGAATCTAAAACTATGTCCAAGCTTCGCCATCCATCAAGATCGCAAGTACTACGCGATTACCTAGATTAGGAGATAGTTCATGTCAGATCGTCCAAAGATTTTTGTAAAGCCCAACGGTTCAATCCGCGTAAGCGGCGCCGCTGATTTTGTTGATGCAGAGGGCAATGTTCTTGAAACAAAAGAGAATTTCTCTCTCTGTCGCTGCGGACACTCTAAAGATAAACCATTCTGTGATGGCTCCCACCGAGACGCAGGATTTACCGCCGAATAACTCGCTCTGGGCAGAAGGTTTTAAGCAGAGCGCTAAGAGAAAAGAATTTGATAATTCTTACGATGTTGCAATAATCGGTGGCGGTTTCTCAGGGCTATGGTCGGCCTATCACCTACTGAAGTTAGATCCTAAACTCTCTATCGTCATCTTTGAAGCAAAATCAATTGGCTATGGAGCAAGCGGAAGAAACGGCGGCTGGGTTTCATCAGATTATCCGGTCTATCGAAAGACTCTTGAAAAGCGCCATGGTATTGATGCCACTAACAATCTCTTTAAAGCGCTGGCTAGCGCCATTGATGAGATTGGTCAGATAGCAGAACAGATAGCTCCCAAGGCAAGTTTTGTTAAAGCAGGAACGGTCACATTTGCTCGAAATAAAGCGCAAGAGAGACGACTAAAAGAGAGCGCTGACTCGGAACATAGCTGGAAGTCTGCAGGCGAGATTGGTCAGTTAATTCAAGTATCTGAATTAAGGGGCGGATTATTTAATCCGCAATGTGCAGCGGTTAATCCATTCCAACTTGTTTTGGGGCTGGCAAACTACTTAGAGAGCAAAGGAGTAGTAATAGCCGAGGGAGCATTTGCTACCCAGACAAGTGACGGAGTCTTAGCAAATAGCTCACTAGTGAAGGCTCCAGTAGTTATTAGGGCGAGTGAGGCTTTCTCTGATCCTGGGCGAGAATTTATCCCGCTCTACTCTCTCATGATTGCTAGTGAAGCTCTGTCTGAAGAAATCTGGGATCAAATAGGGGTAAAGGATCGCTTTACCTTTGCGGAAGGTACGCACTTGGTTAATTACGCACAACGCACTGCAGATAATCGCCTTGCAATTGGTGGTCGCGGGGCTAGCTATCCCTTTGGCTCAAAACTTATTGAAGAGAAGGAAATGACTAGCGCTGTCCATCAAAGCTTAGAGGCAATGGCTAAGCGCTGGTTTCCAGTTTTGAAAAATGTGAAATTTACTCATGCTTGGGGTGGGGCAGTAGCAATTACCCGTAATTGGGAGCCATATGTTCATTTTAATAAATCAACTGGTTCTGCTCGTCTTGGCGGCTATGCAGGAGATGGCGTGACTATGAGTTATTTAGCAAGCAAAATATTGGCTGATTTAATTGTTGGCAGAGAAAGTAATGTTACAAATCTGCACTTTGTAAATCGCGAAATTAGAAAATGGGAGATAGAACCACTTCGATATTTAGCAGTGAACTCGTTGGTGAAACTTAGTGGGATTGCAGATAAAGAAGAAACTAGAACTGGGAGACCCAGTCTGGTCTCAAGGCTTATTTCGCCGTTGATTCTGCGCTAAGGCGCTCAGTCTCATCATCTATGCGAGCAGCTGTGCTTGCTAGCCCATCTTGGTATTTCTTAGCGTGGTGAGCACAGAAAAGTAATTCAAATCCATTGGCCATTACCGCACGAACATACGCCTGAGCTCCGCAACGATCACAACGATCAAGAGCGCTAAGGGGAGATGAGGTAAGCAATAGATTTTCAGTCATTTCTGGCCAACCTTTCCTGTGCTTGTTAGGTTCTAGTGGAACATCAAACCACCTCTGGCTTATTCCCCGCAGGTCGAATTCAAAGTTTTTTCTCATAATTGATGACTTTCTTCACTGAAAATCGAAATCCACACCCTTTTCGGCGCGTATTGCCAGGCTACTTTGATCTCATAGATACCCTTGCCCATCGTGGCAGAGACTCCAAGCGCAGACCAAGTGCGCAGTGTAGAAAAGTCCTACTCAGCGAAAGATCTCTCAGTATTAGAAGGTCTTGATGCTGTTCGCAAGCGCCCCGGAATGTATATCGGTTCAACCGATGGTCGCGGCCTTATGCATTGTCTCTGGGAAATTATTGATAACGCTGTGGATGAGTCACTTGCGGGTTATTGCAAGAAGATAGAAATTAATTTAGAAAAAGATGGATCTATTGAAGTCCATGATGATGGACGAGGTATTCCGGTTGATAAGGAACCTAAAACTGGTCTTACTGGAGTAGAAGTTGTAATGACCCGCCTTCATGCTGGTGGAAAGTTTGGTGGGGGCTCATATGCGGCAACTGGAGGCCTTCATGGCGTAGGAGCATCTGTTGTAAATGCTCTGGCATCTCGCCTTGATGTTGAAGTAGATCGCGATGGAAAAATCTATTGGATGTCCTTTAAACGCGGTGTTGCTGGAATCTTTGAGGGTGATGGCCCCAATGCTTCATTTGAACCTAAATCAGGGCTTCGTATAATTGGAAAAGTCTCTGCAAAGATCACTGGAACAAGAATTAAGTGGTGGTCAGATAAACAAATATTTCTAAAGGATGCACAGCATGATTTAGAGGAGATCTACACCAGGGCTCGACAAACTTCTTATCTAGTCCCAGGTCTTACTCTGGTTGTAAATGACAATCGCAGTAAAGATAAGAGCTCGGAGATTTTCTTTCATAAAGGTGGAATTTCGGAATACTGCCACTTTATTCAGCCAGATGAGGCAGTCGGGGATGTAATTCGCTTAACTGGTCAAGGCCACTACCAAGAGACAGTTCCAGTTCTTGATGAAAAAGGCCATCTTGAGCCTCAAGAAGTTGAGCGAGATATGGGCGTTGATATCGCTATTAAATGGGGTAATGGCTATGAGAGCACAGTTCGCTCCTTTGTAAATATCATCGCAACTCCAAAGGGCGGAACCCATGTGCAAGGCTTTGAGAAGGCTTTAGTAAAAACGTTTAACGAGTTCCTTCGCTCTAAAGGCGTTCTAAAGAAGAATGAACTTGATGTAATTAAGGAAGATATCCTCGAAGGATTAACTGCAGTGGTAACAGTTCGTATGCAAGAACCACAATTCGAAGGTCAGACTAAAGAGGTTCTAGGAACTCCTGCGGTAACAAAGATTGTGACTCAAGTAGTCTCAGATGAGCTTAAGAAGTTCTTTACAACCACTAAACGAATCGATAAGGCCAACGGACTTGTAGTGCTTGAGAAAGTTGCTAACGCTTCGAGAACTCGTATTTCATCAAGAGCTCACAAGGAGTTGCAACGCAGAAAGAACGCCCTTGAAAGCTCATCGCTTCCTGCCAAGCTATCTGATTGTCGCTCTGAGGATGTTTCGCGAACTGAGCTATTTATTGTTGAAGGTGAGTCAGCTCTTGGAACTACTAAGGCTGCAAGAAATTCGGAGTTCCAAGCAATTTTGCCACTCAAAGGAAAGATTCTAAATGTTCAGAAAGCCTCACTCTCTCAGATGCTTGATAACGCAGAGTGCGCAGCAATCATCCAAGTAATTGGAGCTGGATCTGGGAAGTCTTTTACTCTTGATGATGCTAGATATGGGAGAGTTATTCTGATGTCAGATGCAGATGTTGATGGCGCACACATCCGCTGTTTAATGCTCACGCTGCTATATCGTTATATGAAGCCGCTCATTGATGACGGACGAGTCTTTGCTGCAATTCCGCCACTTCATCGCATAGAAGTTATTGGTGGGGGCGGCAAGAAGGGAGAGGTGCACTACACCTACTCCGATGATGATATGAAGAAACTATTGACCGACTTGAAGAAGCAAGGCAAGAGATGGAAAGAGCCACTGCAGCGCTATAAAGGCCTTGGTGAGATGGATGCAGATCAGCTCCGCGAAACCACTATGGATCCTGATAAGCGCACACTGAGAAGAATCACCATTAAAGATGCAGCAGAGGCTGAAAAAATCTTCGAACTATTGATGGGAAATGAAGTTGCGCCTCGAAAAGAGTTTATAGCAACTGCAGATATCGATCGCGAAAGAATTGACGCTTAAGCAATTAGAGTGCGTCGCGCTGTTGCGTATTTGGCGCTAACTTCACTTAACTCATCGGATACTTGATTTCGCAGCGCCTCTTCGCTCTTTAATAGCGCGGTCAGCTTAGAGATCGTTGACTTTAACTCCTTAGCTTCAGCATCTAACTCAATTTTTGACATCTTGGTCAGTCTTCTAAGGGGCATATCTAGGATGTAGGTGGCTTGTTCCTCACTTAGCTTAAAACTCTTCATGAGTGCTTCTTTTGCTTCATTTGCATCATCGCTTCCCCTAATTATTTTTACCACTTTATCGATATCTATAATTGCCTTTAGAAGGCCTTCAACTAGGTTTAGACGGGCAGTGGCCTTAGCTTTTCTAAAGTTAGATCTTCTTGTTACTACCTGGATTCGATGATCAATAAAGACCTGAAGCAGTTCTTTTAAACCTAAAGTCTTTGGCTTGCCATTAACCAGGGCAACAGCATTGATAGAGAAGGCATCCTCCAGTGGGGTGAGCTTGTAGAGGTTTTCTAGTACCGCCTCTGGCTCAAAACCATTTTTTACCTCAACGACAACCTTTGTTCCAGATTGTCCATCGGTTAGATCAATAATGTCTGAGATGCCTTGAATCTTCTTTGATTTAACTAGCTCGCTAATACGTTCGACTACCTTTTCAGGTCCGATATTAAATGGAAGTTCGGTAATGGTAATTCCAGATTTACGAGCGCTCACTTTGCCAATCTCAACTTTGGCACGAACTTTGAAAGCACCTTTTCCGCTTTGGTAAGCCTCAAGGATGCCTTCTTTGCCGATAAGGCTTCCTCCAGTTGGAAAATCAGGTGCAGGTATGATCTTCATTAACTGCTTTAAAGTTGCGCTGGGATTTTCAATTAGATGCTTTGTGGCTTGAATTACTTCACCTAAGTTATGCGGAGCCATATTTGTGGCCATTCCAACCGCAATACCTGTTGCGCCATTTACCAAGAGATTAGGAAAAGCTGCCGGTAGAACTAATGGTTCTAATATCTGTCCATCATAATTTGCGCCGAAATCAACGGTATCTTCATCGGCTTCCTCCACCATCATGAGCGCAGCACTTGCAAGTCTTGCTTCCGTGTAGCGCATAGCTGCGGGCCCTGCATCAAGTGAGCCAAAGTTTCCATGTCCATCAACTAATGGCAGGCGCATTGAAAAGTTCTGCGCCATGCGAACTAGTGCGTCATAAATTGCTCCATCGCCGTGGGGATGCAATTTACCCATCACCTCACCAACAACACGCGCACTCTTAACATGGCCTTTATCTGGGCGCAGTCCCATTTCTGACATCTGGTGGAGAATTCTGCGATGCACTGGCTTCAATCCATCCCTGGCATCAGGAAGCGCTCTGGAGTAAATAACTGAATAGGCATACTCTAGAAATGAATCGGACATCTCGGATGAGACATCGATATCAACTATTTTCCCTGGAAATTCTCCTGGCTTAGCAGCCACTATTCTCTTACCCGAACTCTTGCCTGAATCTGATTTAGCCATGGCGTGATTCTGCCAAGTAAAGTGTGGATTACTTGGGATTGACGCTCGGTCTAGCCCCGATAGTTGTGACACATCCACTGGCTAATGTGTTTCCAGCCCTTAGAGATGATTCTAAATCTTTAGATTCAATCCATCTTCCAATGAATCCAGCAGCAAATGCATCTCCAGCTCCGGTGGAATCAATTGCAGTAATTGGCAGAATTGGAGAATTTACTATCTTTTGCCCTCTTGATTTACCAATTGCCCCTTGACTACTTGTCGTTATGACAACGGTCTCAACGTCTTTAGACAGTTCATTTAAGGCACCTTCAAGATCGCTATTTCCAGTCAGAAATTCTGCTTCAGCCTGATTCATAATTAAGAGATCCATTAATTTACATCTTTGGCGACAGGCATCCACCCCAAGGTTGTTCATCACTCCAACCGATCCGGGATTAAAGAAGATTTCTAAGTTAGCTTCTCTCATTTTATTAATCATTCGAAGAACTCCTGCTTGGGAGAGGGGATTAAAGAGGGCATAGCCTGAGAGCAATACAGCGCTAAATCTGGTGAGATCAGGTAGATCTAACTCGCTAAGACCTGAATTTGCTCCCCTATCCGGAAACATTGATCGCTCACCATTTTGATCAACTAGCACCACAACAATTCCAGTTCGATGCTCTTTTAAAAACTCAGGTTTGTATTCAATGTTCCAGGCATCAAATTCATTAGCAATAACTCGACCAGCTGCATCATCTCCAAGACGACATACATAGAAGACTTTATGGCCAGATGAGGCGAGCCAGGTAGCGGTATTTGCTGCAGCTCCGCCGCCATGGGTTGAAATCTGAGAGATTGTGTCACTACCTAGATACATCTGCCCTTGCATCTTAACAATCACATCAAGCATGGCATCGCCAATGCAGAGAATTTGAGCCATAGCTACTTAAGTGCTACTGCAATCTGAGCTGCTAGAGCAGCATTTGCCTTAATTATTTCAATATTTACTCTTAGAGATTCACCATTGGAATTGGAGTGGAAATATTCCAGCAGGAATGGCGTCACGGCTTTTCCGGTAATTCCAGCTGTCTTTGCTTTAGCAAGACCATTAAAGAGGAGTTGATCATGTAGAGCTTTCTCCATCTGGTTTCCAACGGGATTTGCAACGATTAGCGCAGAATTGTTTGTGTCTACATCACCTCGAGCC
>SXMA01000008.1 GCA_005777515.1 Actinomycetota bacterium
GTATGGAACTATTGGGAGTGGAAGTACTCAAAGTAAGGCTTAAGCCTTGACTTGAGTCAAAGCTCTCCTTGAAAAAGGTGGGTAAATAGCAGTAATTCAAGTGGCACCTGGTTAAAATTCCAGGTGCCACTTGAAACATGTTGATATAGAGTTTTATAAGGGTGTGTAGTGAGGAGTCATAGGGGTGTTTGCTTATATTCTGCGTCGCCTTGGCGCGCTCATCGTGATCCTTTTTGGCTCTAGCTTTTTGCTCTATAACCTCTCAGCGATATCTACCGACCCGCTTGCAGATCTTCGCTTAAGCGACGCACAAAACAGAGATTATTTGATTCAGGCTCTGACGCGAGAGCTTCGTCTCGACCTGCCACCCCCACTTCGTTATTTCATCTGGCTTCGTGGGGTCCTGGGCTTATTCGTCGGCAACCCTAATTTTGGTCTGACTCGTGAACAACAACCAGTCGTTGAAGCTATTGTTGGCGCTATTCCCACAACGATTCGCTTAGTGGCAGTTGCGACAATTGTGGCAATTGTTCTTGGTATCGCACTTGGAATCACTTCAGCCCTTCGCCAGTACTCCCGCTTTGACTACGGAATGACATTCTTTGCATTCTTGCTCTTTTCACTTCCAATCTTTTGGGTCGCCGTATTACTCAAGCAGTATTTAGCAATCGACTTCAATGACTTTTTGGTTTCTGCAAAGATTCCGCCCCCATGGATTGTTGGCTTTAGCATTGCAACCGGATTTTTTTGGGCTGCGATAATTAGCGGCTCTCGAAAAAGAGTTTTATTAATCTTTTCAAGCGTCTTTGTCGCAAACTCTATTTTCTTAACGCTAATCAGCGCCTCAGAGTGGCTTTCTTATCCTCGCCTTGGTCCATTTGCCATTTTCATATTTGGCATTGGAATAGCGATTGGAGTCACTTATCTATCGGTTGGCCTTTCAGATCGTAATGCCATAAAAAGCACTCTTCTAATTGCACTTGTTGCCACAATTCTCTACTTCCCAGCTCAAAGTCTGCTTGATTCAAATCGCCCTCGAGTTGGAATAGTAATTCTTCTTGTCACTCTGATGATTACTGCACTTTCAGCATCCTTCCTCTTTGCTCGTATAGATCGAGGTCCGATAGTTCGCACCAGTATCATTACATCTTTACTGATATTTATTCTGATCTTAATAGATCAGATGATGCAGGCGTGGAGGCCTTTCGTCGAAAGTGATGATGTTAATTATCGTCCCGTTGCAACGATTGGCCAATCAACTATCTGGTTAACTGAAGTTTCATTTTGGGTAAGAGTATTAGATTTTGCCATGCACCTAGTGCTTCCAACCCTTGCACTAACCTTGATTTCTTTTGCTGGCTACGTTCGATTCTCTCGCGGAACGCTTCTTGATGTTCTCAATCAGGATTACATCAGAACCGCAAGGGCTAAAGGATTAACTGAACGAACCGTTGTGATGCGTCATGCTTTTAGAAACACAATGATTCCAATGACCACAATTATGGTCGGCGATGTGGCTGGAATTGTGGGAGGAGCGATCATCACTGAGAGAGTCTTTGCTTGGCAGGGCATGGGAACTCTATTTAACAAGGCAATTAACTCATTTGATTTGAACCTTTTGATGGGCGTAATTCTTTTTCTTTCCACTCTTGCAATCCTTGCAAACCTAATTGCTGATCTTTTATATTCGGCTTTAGATCCTAGAATTCGTGTGGGAGCTGGCAAGTGATGGCGAAGAAGAGAGAGAGCGCTGAGGTTGTTAAGGATGCTGGCGAAAATGCCATTCTTAACAAAGAGACAGAGGGATTGAGTCAAGGCCAAATCGTCTCACGTCGTTTTATTCGCCACCGAGCCGCAATGATTTCGGTAGTTGTGCTTTTTACATTGATAACTGTGGTCTACACTGCGCTGGATTGGCGAATTGGCGATGAAGATGATCCATTTATTATTCCTGGTTGGTGGCAATATGGCTTTGAGGATATGCCTGAGCTGCGCTATGGTGCGGATTGCGTGGACGGATCTGTGGGATGTCCAACTATCGATGCAGTTCCATTCCTGGATGGAGATGGGATTTCACTTGGTCAGCATCCATTCGGTCAAGATGATATCGGTAGAGACTATTTAGCTCTTGTAATGCGTGGAGCTCAACGCTCAATCCTAGTTATGTTCATAATTGGAGCAATCGCAGCAACTCTTGGAACTGTCATTGGCTCAATTGCTGGATATTTCCGCGGTTGGGTTGATGCCGTCTTGATGCGACTAGTCGACTTTATTATTACAGTGCCGGTAATCATCATTGGTTCAGTTATTGGTTTTCACTTTGGCAACAAAGGAGCAGCATTTCTAGCGCTCTTACTGGGCCTCTTCTCGTGGACGGGGCTATCTCGCCTGGTTCGAGGCGAGTTTTTAACGCTGCGAGAACGAGAGTTTGTCGATGCTTCGAGAGTAGCCGGAGCCAGCAATCGACGGATTATTTTCAAGCATATTTTGCCAAATGCGGTGGGAGTAATTATTGTCTCAGTAACACTTTTAATGTCAGGCGCTATTTTGCTTGAAACGGCTCTTAGTTATCTTGGCTTTGGGGTCACCTCACCCGATGTTTCACTCGGTCTTCTAATTTCAAATTACCAAGATGCCTTCACAACCAGACCATGGCTCTTCTGGTATCCAGGATTGTTCATTATTGCAATTGCACTGTGTATCAACTTCATCGGAGATGGCCTCAGGGATGCTTTTGATCCAAGGCAGCGCCGAAGGTTGAGTCGCAAAGAAAAAGCAAATGCTCGTGAGATGCAAAATAGAAGTGAGATGGCCTAGCGATGAAGAAATTGAGTAGCCAAAGCCAGGGAGAAAAGCGTTGCAATTATGATAAGTCCGGTTCTATTAAATTCGGTTGCAAATTTAAGGCCCACAAGGTTCCCAGATTTGCCGAAGTTTTCGTGCTTTGCTCGAGCGATAGCTGTGGCAGCGCCCGAATTACTCCTGGGACTCTCTCCGGCCCTAATCATCCCGCTATCGCCAATGCGCAGCCCCTTAACTTCATTGGGGTGGATATTCCGGCTGTGATATCGCCCAGGGGCTTGAGCGGCAAAAGCGTGATGTCTGACCCCGGTTGGAAGATGAATAACATACATAGTGAATCGCGCATCAATTTCGGAGATTTCCTGCCAACCAATGGTGACCTTCTTCATAGGATTAATGATCACAAGTCCTTCATCCGAGAAGATAACTTTGGGGTGGATGAATATAAGATAGAGCAGCACAGAGAGCCACAAACCCCAGACGATGCTGGGCAACCCACCCTGAAACCCGTAGTCCAAGACATTTATGTAGGCAAAAGCGCTAATTGCAAAATAGGCGGTAAAAGCGAGAAGATAGCCGCTTCGAGGTCGGAAGTTTTCGACATTGCTCATATGGGCATCATCTCACGGACATATGGAAGGGTGGCATAGATGTCTCAACCAATTCTTCAAGTGCGAGATTTCACTGTTGAATTCTGGGTAGATGGAGTCTGGTATCCAGCTGCGATAAAGATGAACTTTGATGTAAAGGCAGGCGGAACCCTGGCTATTGTGGGCGAATCTGGCTCTGGTAAATCAACCACTGCACTTGGTGTGATGAATCTGCTTGCGTCAAATGCGCGAACCTCAGGAAGTGTAAAAGTAAACGGTGTTGAGATGCTCGGTGCTTCTGCTAGCGCTTTACGAAAGGCTCGAGGAAAAGAAGTTGCCTATATATTTCAGGA
Organism: Actinomycetota bacterium; assembly: GCA_005777515.1. GTDB lineage: Bacteria > Actinomycetota > Actinomycetes > Nanopelagicales > Nanopelagicaceae > MAG-120802. The sequence goes on from SXMA01000008.1 coordinate 3,746, forward strand.
GCCGATGACTGCCCTTAATCCGGTCTACACCATAGGTTTTCAGATCGTCGAAACGCTTAGAACCCACTTTGATATGGGGCCAAAGCAGGCGCGAATTAGAGCTGTTGAATTACTAACGATGGTCGAAATTCCTGATCCTGATCTCTCCTTTGATAAGTATCCACACCAACTCTCCGGTGGGCAACGTCAGAGAGCAATGATTGCTCAAGCCCTTGCATGCGATCCTGGACTTCTAATAGCCGATGAGCCAACTACCGCTCTAGATGTGACGATTCAAGCTGAAATCCTCGATTTGATGCGCAACTTAAAGTCTCGCCTTAACTCTGCAATATTACTGATTACTCATGATATGGGAGTCGTTGCCGATATGGCCGATGAGATTCTTGTTATGAAGGATGGACTAACTGTTGAGCATGGCTCAGCTGATCAGATCTTCAATTCGCCAAAGCATCCCTACTCCAAAGAGCTTCTAGCTGCGGTTCCAGAACTTGGAACATCGGCGAAGCGTTCTCTGGATGCATCTGCTCGTAAGCAGTCCCCAGTAATTAAATTAGAGAATGTAACAATTGCATATCCAAAGCGAGGGCGAATTCCAGAGTTTGTTGCGGTGAGAGATTTTTCTCTGGAGATTTATCCTGGAGAGATTGTTGGCTTGGTCGGAGAATCTGGCTCGGGCAAAACCACTGTAGGCAGAGCTGCAATTGGATTGCTCCCAATAAAGTCTGGAAAACTCGAAATTGTCGGAAAAGACATCAGCAATGCCTCGCAAAAAGATTTATTTACTCTTCGTCGCCATACCGGAATTGTTTTCCAAGATCCGGCTTCATCACTTAATCCTCGACTTCCGATTGGGGAATCTATAGGTGAACCAATATTTCTTGCAAAGCTCGCAAAGGGTGATGAGTTAAATAAGAAAGTTGAAGATTTGCTTGAACAAGTTGAGCTTCCTCGCTCCTATCGAAACCGTTTTCCTCATGAACTTTCCGGAGGACAAAGGCAGAGAGTAGGTATTGCAAGAGCGCTTGCGCTTACCCCAGATTTGTTAATAGCCGATGAACCAACCTCGGCACTCGATGTTTCGGTTCAGGCTCGCTTCCTTGAGTTGTTACTTGATTTGCAGGATAAGCTGAAGTTTGCCTGTCTCTTTATTAGTCATGATTTAGCGGTTGTCGATATCTTGGCCCATAGAATTGCAGTAATGCAAGACGGGCTTTTGGTAGAGGTTGGCGAGAGAGATGAAATCCTGAAGCGAGCTAAGCACTCCTATACCAAGCGTCTCATCGCTGCCGTTCCGGTACCAAATCCTGCTGAGCAAAAAAAGAGACGAGAAGCCCGCCTGGCTGGCAAGCTATAGCTACATTTCATCTCCAGGCCGTTCTCGGTTGAAAGATACGCCTTTATTCGGCAAGATAAGACTTAATTAAGAGCAGACGGGTGGAGGAATCTCTATCTGTGGTCACGAAGTGGCCTCAAAAAAAAGGAGTACAAATGAAAAAAGGTAACAAGCTTCGAGTTGGACTCGTAGCCCTAGCCTCTGTCGGTTTGGTTGCGGGAATTTTGGCACCAGCCCAAGGAGCAAGAAACACAATCGTCTTTCATGAGACAAACCCTCTAACTGGTTTCAATACCGGTCAAAAGAATATGAACTTAACCGCAAACACCGCAGTTTCCTATATGAGTGGAATTGGCTTTGGGTACTTTGATGATAAAGGTATTTATATAGACAATACAATTTTTGGCACTCAGACAGCTTCAGGTTCTGGCTCAAAATTTAAAATTAAATATACTGTTGCGCCAGGTCGAGTATTCTCGGATGGCACTCCCATCACCGCAGCCAACCTACTCTTCAGCCATGTCACAAGGAGTAATGCTTATGCAATTGCCGCAGGGCTTGGCGATCCTAAGAGTGCAACGGCTTCGGCATTTGATGCAGCTGGATACTCGTCAGTCTGGGATTTATTCGTCTCTGGAGATCCAGTTCTAAGCTCAGACAAAATGTCTATGACCGTTAGCTTCAAGGGTAAGTTCGCAGACTGGAAGCTTTACGCTCCAGGAGCGTCAGCTGTGCATGCCATGGTGCACATTGCAGATGGAAAGACCTCGCTTCAGCCTGTAGCGGCAAACGTTGATGCCACTGCTGATTTTGAGAAGGCTTTCTTCGATAAAGACACAGCTTTCCTAAAGAAGTTGGCTACTGTCTATAACACTGCTTACAAGATTACTACTGTGACCGCAAGCACTAATCCACTACTTTTCGTTGGAAATGGTGGGTACATTGTTACGGGAGCAGTAGATAAGCAGTCTGTAACGATGAAGAAGAACACTCGTTACAACTCAGGCCCTGCATTTAAGGGAGACATCGATACTGTGGTTTTCCGCTACATCACCGATGGAACAGCCGCAAGCCAAGCGCTCTCTAACGGCGAGTTAGATGTCTATCAAGGCCAAGTCACAGCTGATGCATTAGCAGCGCTGAAAAAGATTTCTTCAGTAAAAGTCGTGGGAACAGGTGCTGCTATTTATGAGCACTTTGATACTCGACTTGGGAAAAATTCTAATGACCCCAAGCAGCCTGAATACGAAGGTCCATTTGCGGCTAAATTTGGCGCAAAGTCCAAGGCGCTTCGACAAGCGTTCTTGATGTGCGTGCCACGCCAGGAGATTGTTGACAAACTCATCAAGCCTTTTGAGCCCTCCGCAACTGTACTTGGATCGACCTTCACTCTGCCGGGTAGCGATATCTACGACAGTGTTGTTCGCAGCAATGGATCAAAGTTCTACTCAGGAACTCAGGAGCAACTAAATCAGCGTGCTCGTGCCTTGATTAAGAAGTTTGCACCGGAAGTTACTGTTGCAAAACCATTAAAAATCAAGATTCAGGTTCCTGGCAATAATGAACGCAGGGCAAATCAGTTTGCTTTAGCTAAGGCGAACATGGCTAAATGTGGATTCGATTTGGTTGGTGACGTACAGGCAGCTTGGAGCCCACGCATTGGCTTTACTGAATATGATGCGGTGTTCTTTGCATACGTTCAAGGCTCTAATGCCCAGGCAGGAAGTGCCGCAAACTTCAAATTAGGCGGAGCAAATAACCGCATGGGTGTAAATATCCCTGAGCTGACTGCTTTGATGGACTCCCTAAGCACTCCGATGTCACGAACCGTTCTTGCACAGAAGTTCATTTCGGCAGAGCGCATAATTCATGATCAAGGCATCACGGTGGGCGTTTTCCAACATCCACAGGTAACTGCAGTTAACAAAGACCTTTCGGGCATAAAGCCTGCGGTCTACTCACCAACATTGGTATGGAACTGGTGGGAGTGGAGCTACTAAAATCGATAACTTAAGAGATTAAGTTGCTTTTTTAGCGCATTTGGGTGGATACAGTGGCGCGGTTTGCGCCACTGTATCTCTCTTTTTTGTTCAGTTTCAAAGGAGGTTGAAATGCTGGCGTATGTGATTCGCCGTCTCGGCATCCTATTTCTAATACTTTTCGGGTCTAGCTTTATTCTTTATAACCTAGCAGCAATCTCGGGCGATCCAATTGGTGAATTGCGTTTTTCAGATGATCCAGGCGCGGCTCAAGCAATTATTGATTTAACCCGCCAGCTCAGCCTAGATGTTCCGCCGCCGCTTCGTTACTTCATTTGGCTTAAAGGTGTTGTGGGTATTTTCTGGGGTAAGGCTGACTTCGGATTGACTCGAGATAGTTTAAGCGTGGCAACAGAAATTGGAAATGCAATACCAGTCAGCATTCGGCTCGTTTTCGTAGCAACTTTTGTGGCTATTGTAATTGGTATTGCAATTGGCATTGCTAGTGCTCTTCGTCAGTACTCACGCTTTGATTACTCAATGACATTTTTTGCTTTTCTACTTTTTTCCCTTCCTATATTTTGGGTGGCAGTACTTCTGAAACAATATATGGCAATTCAATTTAATAATTTCTTATCAGAGCCAAAGATACCTTTTGGATGGCTCTTAACTTTGAGTTCACTAACTGCAGTTTTTTGGGCCTCTGTATTGACACGAAGCAGGGGAAAGTTCTGGATGACCTTCTCAACAGTATTCATATCTACTGCTGTTTTGATAAAGACTCTGGAGACTCTGGAATGGTTCACTAATCCAAGACTTGGACCGATAGCAGTCTTCATCTTTTCAATTGTAATCGCATTTGCGGTAACACACCTCTCGGTTGGTCTATCAAATCGAACTGCACTGAATTCATCTCTAACCATGTCAGTATTCACCCTTGGGTGGTATTTTGCTATCCAGCCAATTTTCAATTCCCAAATCTCTCTTTTGCAGATCTTAGGATTAGGGGTGGTTGTAATCCTTGTGGCAACAATTACCGCATTGTTCTTCTCGAGAATAGATCGCGGTCCACTGATAAGAACGACGGTTCTGACTGCTCTTCTCTCAGCCTTCTTGATTGTGGTTGATAAGTACATGAGAACTTGGAGTTCTTATATGAGTGAAGATGCGGTGAATTACCGCCCAGTGCCAACTTTTGGCCAATCGAAGCCTCTTTTGCCGCAAGAGGACTATTGGATAAGAACCCTAGATATTCTGGTTCATCTCCTGCTACCGACAATCGCATTAACTTTGATTTCTCTAGCGGGGTATGTTCGCTTCTCAAGAGGAACACTTCTTGAGGTCTTAAATCAGGACTACATTAGAACTGCTAGAGCTAAGGGATTAACTGAGCGCACAGTGATTATGCGCCATGCATTTAGAAATACACTGATTCCGCTAACTACAATTTTGGTGGCAGATGTAGTGGGTATTATTGGGGGCGCTATTATTACCGAGCGAGTATTTGGTTGGTATGGAATGGGCACTCTGTTTAATAGAGCAATTTCAACAGTGGACTTAAATTTGCTAATGGGAGTCTTTTTCATAACTGCTACTTTGGCTGTCTTGGCCAACTTAATTGCGGACTTGCTCTACTCAGCCCTTGATCCCCGTATTAGAGCAGGGAGTGGCAAGTGAGAGTTTTTAAGTTTGATAAAAATAAAGGAACAAAAGAAAATCTTGACTTGAGTGGTGAAAATGCAATTGCCAACAAAGAAACTGCTGGCCTTAGTCAGAGTCAGATCGTCCTTAAACGCTTTTTGCGTCATAGAGCGGCGGTTTTCTCTGTAGGCATGCTTGTTTCAATAATTATTTTTGTTTTCTCGGCGATTGATTCAAAGATTGGTCCGATTTCCATTAATGGATGGTGGAAGCACAAAACCGATGACCTTCCACCATTGCTCTATGAAGGTTGCCCTGGGGGAACTGTTGGTTGCCCGACTATCTCAATGAGACCAAAATGGCTCGGGGGAGCAGGAATTGCTTTGGGGGAGCACCCATTTGGCCAAGATGACATTGGCCGAGACTACTTTGCGCTAGTCATGCGAGGTGCGCAGAGATCAGTGATGGTTATGTTCATCATTGGGTTTTTCGCAGCAACAATAGGGATTGTTGTTGGAGCTATTGCTGGATACTTTAGGGGCTGGATTGATGCTGTATTGATGCGCTTCACAGACTTTATTATCACCATACCTTCAGTAATTATAGGAGCGGTGATTGGCGCTAAATTTGGCAACCTAGGGGCAGCAGTCTTGGCTGTTTACTTGGGTCTTTTTGCATGGACTGGCCTTTCAAGACTTGTTAGAGGGGAATTCCTTTCGCTTCGAGAAAGGGAATTTGTGGATGCCGCCAGAGTGGCAGGGGCGTCCGCTCGCCGTATTATCTTTAAACATATTCTGCCAAATGCCGTAGGAGTAATTATTGTCTCGGTTACTCTACTTCTATCAGGAGCGATTTTGCTTGAGACTGCGCTTTCATATCTGGGCTTTGGGGTTGTTTCACCGGATGTCTCACTTGGCCTCTTGATAAGCAACTATCAGGCTGCTTTCTCCACTCGCCCTTGGCTTTTTTGGTATCCAGGATTCTTTATTATTGCAATTGCGCTCTCTATCAATTTCATTGGAGATGGGTTAAGGGATGCCTTTGATCCAAGACAAAAAAGGGCGATAAGCAAAAAAGAGAGATTGCGTGCGATGGTTGGCATTAGAAACAAAGAATAGAGTTATCTAAATAGAATCAATAGAAAACTTATCGCAATAGGAATAAAGAAAATATTGCTAATCCTGTTTGATTCTGCAGCTACTTTGCTCTCCAAACTTCTCCTTCTTATCCACTCTTGACGAGATATATAGGCAGCTGCGCCGGAATCTGTCAGCGGGGAGTCGCTTGGCCGAACTAGTTCACTATTTTCAAGATTTACTCCACGAAAGTCAGTGGGATGTACTCTCTTGAAGTGATAGCGGCTCGGCGCAACTGCAGCCCAGGCCTTTATTGTTTTATCCTGCAAAGTCAGAGTCAGGCAGTATTTGGTTTCAATGGCTGAAATATATTGCCAAGGGATTTTATGAGTGCTTAGTGGATTGATAACTTCAATATGTGAAGTGTAGATATTCAACTTTGGGCGAATCATAACCAAGTGAATTAGGGCTGCGATGATATAAAGATAGGGAGCTGAGGAAATCAACTCCTCTCGGCTCCCATAGAAAAGGCTTTGGGCGAGAGAGCCAAGAATCAATCCGATTCCTAAATATCCAAGGAGCACTGAACTGGTCGCCCTAAATGTTGAGATTTTCTCCATAGCCAGACCCTACTAGCCTGCCAGATGAATCAATACTGCTCAGGAAAGTCACTTGTGGCACCTTACTTAAGCCACTAGGCTCAAATATAGAAAGTTCATAGAAGTACTTAATCATTCCAGGACAGAGGGCGGTTATCGAGATGAGTAAATCGGTTTCTCTAGAAGCCTTTGGCCTTTCAAAAGAATTTGGCTATATGCAGCACCGCGATCCAGTCACATCACTCTCTGCTGCAAATGGCGCTTGGGATGAGATGGCGCGAAATTTGCCGAAGTACTTGATGGGCTCAGATTTTAGATCCCGAGTTAAATCACTGCCACCTTTCAAAATCGATGCGCTAGCAAGTGAGGGCGAAGTTAGACGGGCAATGCTCGCCCTTTCCTATATCGGCATGGCCTATCAATGGTCAGAAAATGAAGCAGCCCATGTGATTCCAGCAGTTCTTGCAAAGCCTTGGTATGAGCTAGGGGTCAAAGTTGGTCGCCCGCCAATTCTTAGTTATGTCTCATACTCAATTGATAATTGGTATCGCCTCGATCAAAGCAAGGAAATTGAATGCGGCAATATCGCCCTCTTGCAATGCTTTCTTGGGGGACAGGATGAAGAGTGGTTCATCCTTATTCACATTGATATCGAGAAGAAGGCTGGAATCGCGCTTCATGCCATTGAACTAGCCCAGAAGGCAGTTGTTGCTAATGACAGCGATGCACTAGATATCGCTCTTACTCAACTGCGAGATGGCATCAAGAGCATGTATGACGTCCTTGCCAGAATGCCAGAGAAGTGTGATCCATATGTTTATTTCCATAGGGTCAGGCCATATATCTTCGGCTGGCGCAATAACCCAGCTCTTCCAAATGGCGTTGTCTATGAAGGCGTTGAGGCCCTTGGCGGCAAGGGAATGACCTATCGAGGAGAGACTGGCGCTCAGAGCGCGATTGTTCCAGCACTTGATGGAGTCCTAGGAATTGAACATGAGAGAGATGAGCTGCGGGAGTATTTAATGGAGATGCGCGAATATATGCCTCCCAAGCATGTGGCATTTATTGAAGCCGTTGAGGCAGGTCCATCGGTTAGAGAGTTTGTTAAGAAGGTCAATCGCGACTCAACAACAGAGCTCTTTAATCAATCTGTTGAGCTAGTTGCAGATTTTAGAGCGATGCATCTTGAATATGCTGGGCAATATATTCATGCCCAGGCCCAGAAGGCCCCAGGAAACCCCTCAGCTGTTGGTACGGGAGGGACTCCCTTCATGACCTATCTTCGCAAGCATCGAGATGAAACAAAGGCGCAGAGCCTCTAATAAGCCTTAGCGCCCCATCTATTGGTGAGCCAGATAAAAATAGGAACCATAATTACTGAAAATAGCGCAGCTGCTCCCCAGGCCACCTCTGGCACGCTAAGCAGACTAACTGAGGGAAGGGCTGAATCTTGGCTCGATACTAGAAGCGCTGCTAGTAAGTTATTGGCAAAGTGGGCGCCGATAGCAAGCTCCAGGCTCTGATCTCGATAAGTCACCCAGGCCAACATAAATCCTGTTGCTCCATAGCTAATGATCGGAAAGAGAAGTTCGTTGCCCGCTACTTCAGGATTTGCAAGATGAAGAAGTGAGAAAATCGCGCCGCTAAGAATTGAGATGCTCCATTGCTTCTTCTTGCCATTATCAAGCCAGCGCTGAATCCAGCCCCTAAAGAAAAGCTCCTCTGCTGTGGTTTGAATCGGCAGGAGAGTAAATGCAATTAGTAAATAGGGCAGAAAAGCTGAAGCTTTAAAGCTAAAAGTGTAGGAATCCCAATTGAGGATTAAATCAAAGGAGCCA
>SXMA01000044.1 GCA_005777515.1 Actinomycetota bacterium
TAAGGCAGCTCTTCAATCTCTGCCTGGATCTCTAGAGCGTTCACGTTTTCACTTCTATGATGGACGAGGCGAGAATGGAGAGATCCCGCCAAATAATTGGTGCTCAATCTTTGGTGGTCCTGCCTGGAGCAGAGTTAAGGAGGTAGATGGCAAAGCTGGTCAGTGGTATCTACACTTATTTGATTCCACGCAAGCTGATCTAAATTGGGAAAACAATGAGGTAAAAAAAGATTTTGAAAAGACGCTTCATTTTTGGCTTGATAAGGGCGTTGATGGATTTCGAATAGATGTTGCCCATGGCCTAGTTAAGGAAGATATTTTTAAAGATCATAGAGATCCAGAAGGATTGACTAGAGCCCTTCGCCTTGATGTTAGTGATATGGATAGAGCTGAACGTGAATCACTTCTTGCTGATGTTCCATTTTTTGACAAAGAGGGAGTACACGAGATTTATCGCAGTTGGCGAAAAATTCTCGACTCCTACGCAGGTCAGAAGATGAGCGTTGCCGAGGCCTGGGTTCATCCCAGTTCAAGAGCGATGCGTTATGTAAGAAGTGATGAGTTACATCAGATATTTAACTTTGACTTCCTAATCGCGCCCTGGGACGCAGAATTTCTAGTAAACGCAATTAACAAAACCCTCTCTGAAGTTGGGCAAGTTGGCGCATCTGCTACCTGGGTGCTTTCAAATCATGATTCTCCAAGACTTGTAACAAGGCTGGGAGGCGGGCAATTAGGAAGGCAGAGAGCAAGAGCAATGGCGCTTTTAACTCATGGCCTTCCCGGTGGTATTTATATTTATCAGGGCGAAGAGCTAGGGCTGGAAGATGGCAACCTTGACGATAAAGATCGCCAGGATCCAGTATTTTTTAGAACGAAAGGTGTTGATAAAGGTCGAGATGATGCTCGAATTCCACTTCCTTGGAATTCTCAATTACCAAATTATGGATTCACAACTACAAAACCTTGGTTGCCAATTCCAAGCACTTGGCAAGATCAATGCGTTGAAGCCCAAGTAGATGTAGATAGCCATTTAACGCTCTATCGCAAGTCACTTCATATTAGGAAACTTTTATCGCGCCAGATAGCTTCATCAAATGAGATAACTTGGATTGATACCCCTAAGGGAGTTCTAGCCTTTAGCCGGGGGGATGATTTCCAGCTCTATGCCAACACCACAGACCAGAGCTTTGAATTAAAGCTCAAGAGCTATAGCCAGATAATCCTCTCCTCATCGGCTCAGGCTCAATTAAAGTCAGACACGCTGACCCTGCCCGCTGATTGCACCGTTTGGCTTGGGAAAATAACAAAATAGTTAGCCATTTACCGCCCGTTTACAGAGGCTAACTATTGCCTGGCAAGGGGCCCCAGAGAAAGATGGGCTCTAACTTCCTCAGAGAAATCTGCGGAACTTCTATGGTCCTTTCGAAAGGGGAAACTATATGACCGCATCATTGCGGCGTCGTCGACTTCTGTTGGCGACATCTTTATTCGCAGCGCTATCACTTGTACTAAGCGCCTGCTCCAGCTCAGATGACTCAGCTGGTGGCGCAAATTGTGATGCCTACGAAGCGTATCAAGGCCATGACGGAACAGAGGTAGAAATTTATTCCTCAATCCGTAGCCCAGAGGCAGAGATTTATCAAGAATCATTTGCCGAATTTGAAGAGTGCACCGGAATCACAATTACCTGGAATGGAACTGGTGAATTTGAAGCACAACTTCCAGTTCGTGTTGAAGGTGGCACAGCTCCAGATCTTGCAGTCTTCCCACAACCAGGTCTATTAAAAGCAATGGTTGCTACTGGAAAGATGTTCACTGCAACTGATGCAGTATCTGCTGCAGCAGATGAATTCTATGGACCAGATTGGAAGGCATATGGAACTGTTGATGGAACCTTCTATGCCGCCCCACTTGGTGCAAACGTAAAATCATTCGTCTGGTATTCACCAAAGACATTTGCTGATAACGGATGGACAATTCCAAAAACTTGGCCAGAGTTACTTGCTCTCTCTGACAAGATCGCTGCTGAAGGCAAAGTTCAACCATGGTGCGTTGGCTTTGGCTCTGGCGATGCAACTGGTTGGGTTGGAACTGACTGGATGGAAGACATCATGCTCCGCGTTAACGACGCAGCAACATATGATGCTTGGGTTAATCACACCATGCCATTTAATGATCCAAAGGTCGCAGCAGTTCTTAAAGAAGCCGGTAAGGTTCTAAAGAATGCTAAGTACGTAGGAAATGTTTCAGCAATTGCCACAACTACCTTCCAAGAGGGTGGAGCTGGAATTGTTGATGGGTCCTGCGCAATGCACCGTCAGGCTTCATTCCTCGGCGGAATTCTCTCTGCTGATTACGGCGCAACCATTGTTACTCCAGAAGATACTGATGTTGAAGGCGGAATTACTACCTTCTACTTCCCAGGTGTGACTGCTGATCAACGCCCTGCCCTCGGTGGCGGAGAGTTCGTTGGCGCATTCTCAGATCGCGGTGAAGTTGGAGCAGTTCAGCTCTATCTAACATCCCCTGAATGGAATAACAAGAAGGCAGCACTTGGTGGCTGGTTCTCAGCTAACAAGGGCCTAGATACTGCAAATGTTGCAGATCCAGTAAATAGGAATGCGGTTGAAATTCTCAAGAATGCAACCATCTTCCGTTTTGATGGATCAGATGCAATGCCTGCAGCTGTTGGTGCCGGTTCATTCTGGAAAGAAATGACTGCTTGGGTTGCTGAGAACAAGTCCGATAAGGCTGTTCTTGATGCAATCGAGAAGTCCTGGCCTAAGTCTTAAAAAGTCTTAGGCATCTCAAGAAGCCTAAAAGCTTCTGAGAAGTAGTAGTTGTAAGGGGTGTAGCACTTAGAAAAGTTGCTACACCCCTTACGCAAAGTATCGCTCTTTGCAATGATGCTTATCGAAGTTTTAAGGAATTTAGTGCGGAATCAGCACTCAGGGGGAGTTGAGGCTTGATGCTTGAGTTAGCAGCACGCCAATCTCAACTCGAACAGGCTGCCTCAAAGTTAACCGGGCTTGTAATTACGGTAATTGTCTTTGCAATGGTTGTCAGCCTTGCCTTTTACTTGGCAGAGAGAACTTCAGAGCGAGTACAGAGATATGTTAAGTACTTCCTTTTTCTTGCTCCAGCACTAATTTTCCTCTTTATAGGATTGATAGCTCCTGCTATTAGAACGCTGTATTTATCATTCAGAGATGCAAGAGGAGATAATTTCGTTGGTTTAGAGAATTACATCTGGGCCTTTACCCAACCTGAAATTCTCCAGATTTTGCGAAGTACAGGCATCTGGATGGTTGTAGCTCCCATTGCCTCAACCGCTCTTGGGTTAACAATTGCCGTTCTTACAGATCGCATGAAGAGGCCTGGGTTGGTGAAATCTTTGATCTTTATGCCCATGGCAATCTCATTCGTTGGGGCCGGAATTATCTGGAAATTTGTCTATCAATTCCAACCAAATGAACGAGTTGCTGAAATCGGCCTACTAAGCCAGATAGCTGAATGGCTAGGTTTTGTTCCAACGAATTGGATCTTAACCGCACCTTTAAACACCTTCTTACTCATTGTGGTCTTTGTATGGATTCAAACTGGCTTTGCCATGGTGATTCTCTCTGCTGCTATCAAGGCAATTCCTGAAGAGATTTTGGAAGCATCAATGCTTGATGGAGCAAGTGGTTGGAAGAGATTTGGAAAAGTGACCGTTCCCATGATTCGAGGAACCATCATCGTGGTTTTAAGCACTATAACTATTGGGGCACTTAAAGTCTTTGACATCATCAGAACTATGACTGGTGGAAACTTTAAAACCAGCGTTATAGCCAATGAGATGTATAACCAGTCATTTAGAGCGCTTAATTATGGAACTGGAAGCGCTCTGGCAATCATTTTGTTCCTAGGAGTTATTCCATTGGTTGCCTATAACGTAATCCATCTGCGACGTGAGAGATCGGAGCGATGATGGCAAAGGCGATAAAGCAAGGCAAAGTAGAAACGGTTAAGAGCCATTTAAGTTCGCCTTGGGCTAGCTTTGTAGCAATTTTAGTTGCAGTGCTTTGGACGATTCCTACCTTTGGTCTATTTGTTACATCCTTAAGACCTCAGACTGGGATTAACTCATCTGGATGGTGGACGGTACTTACCAAGCCTGAATTTACTATCGAGAATTACAGCAGAGTTTTATTTGAAGGTCGCGGCGCTACTCCACCTTTGAGCCAGTACTTTGTAAATACCTTTGCCATCGTTATCCCGTCAACGATCATTCCAATAACGATCGCAATCTTTGCAGCTTATGCAATTGCTTGGTTTGACTTTAAGGGAAGAAATTTCATTTTCTTTGGAATCTTTGCTCTCCAAGTAATCCCCCTTCAGATGTCTCTGATTCCTTTGCTTCAATTGTTCTCTGGAGGGCTACATATTGGAAGTGTTACTGTAATTCCAAGTTTTGGTATCACTGGAACCTTTATTCCAATATGGCTTGCTCATACCATGTTTGGACTTCCGCTTGCGATATTTCTGCTCCATAACTTTATTGCGCAATTGCCGAGGGAGTTAATGGAAGCTGCAAGGGTTGATGGCGCAGATTACTTCAAGCTCTTTAGGCAAATAGTGCTGCCTCTTAGCATTCCAGCTGTTGCATCCTTTGCAATATTCCAATTCTTATGGGTTTGGAATGACTTACTTGTTGCTCTTACATTTGGTGGTGGCAAGCGTGAAATCGCTCCTCTTATGGTCAGACTTGCCGAGATGACTGGAACAAGAGGGGGAGATTGGGAGTTATTAACAGCAGGCGCTTTCGTTTCAATTTTGGTGCCGGTAGCTGTTTTCTTTGCGCTACAGAGATATTTTGTCCGCGGTTTGCTCGCTGGATCGGTTAAGGGATAGCACCTTTCATTTAATTTGATTGCAATGGCATACTGCTACCCATGGCCGAAGTTGTTAGAGCCCCTGGACTTAATGAGCTAAGAGGCCGAAAGAGCGCTAAGTGGCGATTTTTCCCAAGCGATGTTCTTCCCCTTCCAGTTGCTGAAATGGATTTCCCGATAGCCGAGCCAATTAAGCAAGCACTTCATGACATGGTGAATCGCTCTGATACTGGTTACTTAGGCCCAATGCCAGAGCTATTTGAGGCATTCTCTAAGTTTGCAGAAACACGTTGGGGATGGAAAGTTGATCCTGCGCATATTCGCACCGCAACTGATGCTGGGGTTGCAGCAGTTGAAGTGATTCGAACTCTTCTAAAGCCTGGCGAGAAACTGATGGTTAATTCACCAGTTTATGAAAATTTCTGGACCTGGCCCAAAGAAGTTAGCGCAACCTTAGTTGATATCCCACTAAAGCAAGA
>SXMA01000045.1 GCA_005777515.1 Actinomycetota bacterium
CCCAGATCTTCAGATCGCTACATTAAATACCAAAGCTAATGTGGAAATCGAACTAACTATCGAGCGCGGCCGCGGCTATGTCACAGCAGTGCAGAACAAGTTGGTAGGAGCAGAGATTGGTCGTATTCCAGTTGACTCCATCTACTCACCAGTGCTTCGCGTGACCTATAAGGTTGAAGCAACTCGCGTTGAGCAGAGAACAGACTTTGATCGCTTAATTGTTGATGTTGAGACAAAGCGTTCTATGAGCCCAAGAGATGCGCTAGCTTCTGCTGGAAAGACTCTAGTTGAGCTATTCGGTCTTGCTCACGAGCTTAATTACGCAGCTGAGGGAATTGATCTTGGACCATCTATTCAAGATGCCGCTCTTGCTGCAGATCTTGCTCTTCCAATCGAGGATCTAGATCTAACAGTTCGCTCCTATAACTGCCTAAAGCGCGAAGGAATCCACACCGTTGGAGAGCTTCTCTCACGCAGTGAGGCAGATCTATTAGATATCCGTAACTTTGGTTCAAAATCAATTGATGAAGTTAAGGCAAAGCTTGTCTCAATGGGCATGCAACTTAAGGATTCACCAGTTGGCTTTGATCCGACACAACATCAGAACTATGGCGTCGATTACTCCGACGACCAGGCTTAAGGAGAGAGCTAATGCCACGTCCATCTAAAGGTCCGCGTCTTGGAAGCGGTCCATCCCATGAAAGATTGCTGCTTAGAACTCTTGCGGAGCAACTCTTTGAAAATGGCAAAGTTCGCACCACCGAAGCTAAAGCTCGTCGTCTGCGTCCACTTGCTGAAAAGTTAATCACCACTGCCAAGAAGGGTGATCTAGCTGCTCGTCGCCAAGTAATGGCCGCTATCTCAAATAAGGGCGTAGTTCATACTCTCTTTACTGAGATTGCGCCACGCTTTGAATCCAGAAATGGTGGCTACACAAGAATTACCAAGATTGGTCCACGCAAGGGCGATAACGCTCCGATGGCAATCATTGAAGTAATTGCTGAAGGAACTCCTGCTAAGAAAGCGGTAGTTAATGAGGCAGAGAAAGCAGCTAAGAAGGCAGCGCCAAAGAAGAAGGCTGCCGCCGCTAAAGCGGAGTAGCTCTTTCTAACTAAAAGTAAAAAAGAAGTGTCAATGGAGCAACCCACTCTCAACCCAGAGAGTGGGTTTCTTCGTTTTCGGGTTGATTTTTCCTACGATGGAAGCGCCTTTAGTGGTTGGGCAAAGCAGCCAGATCAGAGAACTATTCAAGGCGAGATGGAAGTTGCGCTTAGCGGTCTGGTTCGAAATAAAGTTGATTTGATCGTTGCTGGAAGAACAGATGCTGGCGTTCATGCCAGTATGCAAGTTGCTCACTTTGATCTGCCAGAGCGTGATAAATATGGAAATCCTTGGAACACTCGAGATCTGCAATATCGACTCAATAGGATGCTAAGTGAGGAGATTGTCGTTAGAGCGATTAGTAAAGCCCCAGATCACTTTCATGCTCGCTTCTCTGCGCTGCGCCGAACTTATATTTATAAGATCGCAGATGGTCAGCAGGATATTGATCCATTAAAGAGATTTGATATCACCCCTTGGTATCGACACCTTGATTTAAGTAGGTTAAATGAGGCAAGTAGGCGATTGCTTGGAGATCATGATTTTGCAACGTTTTGTAAGCCTGGTGGCTCTGGAACTACCTTAAGAAGGCTTGAGGAATTTAGCTGGCAGAGAGTGGCTGATTCAACCCTTCTTGCAAGAGTTACTGCTGATGCTTTCTGTTATTCAATGGTGAGAAATCTAGTCGGAGCAGCAGTCTGTGTTGGAGAGTCCCGCTTTGAGCCAGAGTGGATTTCATCGCTACTTGCCAATAAAACTAGAGTTAGCGAGAGCATGGTATTTCCAGCACGAGGTTTGACCCTGATTGCTATTGAGTATCCAGCTGATGATTTGCTCGAGGCTCGTTATAAAGTGACTGCCCGCCGGCGAGATGAAGAGTAAATGGGGCAGATAAATGTAGTTGGAATTGAGTATGCCCTCTCAGATGGTCGGGTTTTACTTAGCGATGTTTCATTCCGAGTTGGCGAGGGATCAAAGGTTGCCCTGATTGGCCCTAATGGATCTGGCAAGACAACTTTATTTCGAATGATTGCCGGAGATATAACTGCTGATTCTGGTCAGATAATTATCAATGGCGGCCTTGGTGTGATGCGCCAATTTATTGGCTCGATTCGAGATGAATCTACGGTGAGAGATTTATTAATTTCAGTATCACCGCTTCGAATCAGGATGGCTGCAGAGAAACTTAAAGAGGCTGAAAGTGAAATGGCTGCTAAGAACTCTGAGCTAGAGCAGATGGCATATGCCCAAGCACTATCTGATTGGGGAGATGCTGGGGGATATGAACAAGAAGTGCTCTGGGATATTGCAGTTAATAGCGCGCTGGCAAAGAGCTTTGATCGAGTATCTGATCGATTAGTGAATTCACTCTCTGGTGGAGAGCAAAAGCGCCTGGTCCTTGAAGTATTACTCAATGGACCAGAGGAGGTATTGATCCTTGATGAGCCTGATAACTATCTAGATGTTCCAGCAAAGCGCTGGCTTGAGGAGCAGATAAGAATTTCAAAGAAAACGATCCTATTTATTAGCCATGATCGCGAGTTATTGGCAGCAACTGCTACCAAAGTTGTCACTCTTGAACAAGGTGTGAGTGGTAATAGCGCATGGATTCATGGTGAGGGCTTTAATACTTGGCATGATGCAAGAAAAGCTCGTAATGCTCAATTCGCTCAAGTTCTAGAGCGTTGGCAAGATGAACATAAGCGTCTAAAAGAACTAGTTCTGACTCTGCAATGGCAAGCAGCTTCATCGCCAGATATGGCTTCAAGATATCGAGCGATGCAGACTAGGCTTAGAAAGTTTGAGGAGATCGGCCCGCCGCCTCCGCCGCCTCTGGAACAAGATGTGAAGGTTAATCTAAAGAGCGGGAGAACTGGCGAGCGCGTAGTGACCTGCAAGGATTTGAGCCTAGAAAATCTCACCGAGCCATTTACCTTTGAAATCTATTATCAAGATCGGGTTGCGATTCTTGGAAAGAACGGCTCTGGAAAATCTCACTTTCTTAGAAGGCTCTCAGGTGATGAGAGCGTTAGATATAGCGGTGAATTTAAATTAGGCGCAAGAGTTATTCCAGGTTTCTTTGCTCAGACTCATGCCCATCCTGAATTTGTAGGAAAGACTTTGCTGGAGATTTTATGGCAGGAAAACTCCTTGCAATTAGGGGCAGCTAAATCAGTTCTTGGTAGGTATGAATTGGCCCAACAGGCAGAGCAACAATTCACATCATTATCTGGTGGACAGCAGGCACGCTTTCAAGTTTTGTTATTAGAACTTGCTGGCGATACTTTGTTATTACTTGATGAGCCAACCGATAACTTAGATCTGGCAAGTGCTGAGGCGCTAGAGCGCGCACTTGATGCTTATCAAGGAACTGTTATTGCTGTGACCCATGATCGCTGGTTTGCTAAAGGATTTACTAGATTTTTGATATTTGGCGCAGAGGGCGCGGTCTATGAGAGCCCTGAACCAGTCTGGAGCCATTAATCAGGCTCGATTTTGACCCCTTTGCATAGTGCAGGTAATCTTCGCCTTCTGTCTCCGCTAGCTGTGGAGCGGCACTAAATAGAAAAGTAAGAAGAAAGAGAGTCTGCCTGTGCGCACCTTTTCACCGACCCCGAAGGATGTTGCGCGTCAATGGTATGTAATCGATGCCGCTGATGTCGTCCTTGGTCGTCTTGCTAGCCATGCCGCTATCTTGCTTCGCGGAAAACATAAACCAACATTTGCTCCTCATATGGATATGGGAGATTTTGTAATCGTTATTAATGCTGAGAAGATCGTATTAACTGGATCAAAGATGGCCAACAAGATGGCTTATCAGCACTCACAATATCCAGGCGGTCTAACCGAGCGCAGCTATGAACTATTGATGGAGAAGTTCCCAACTCGCGCTGTTGAGAAGGCAATTAAGGGAATGCTTCCTAAGAACTCTATCGGCAAGCAGATGGCCTCTAAGTTAAAAGTCTATGCTGGAGCAGAGCATCCTCATGGATCACAAGGACCAATTCCATATGTCTTTACCCAGATCGATCAGATGAAGGTTGGTAAGTAAAAGATGAGCGAAAAAGAAGAGAACGCAACCGCCTTTAGCTCTGCAACTCCTGCTGCTGCAACTAACCGCGCTGCTGTAATTGCAGCTGGCGCAGGAATTGGTCGACGCAAGGAAGCAGTTGCTCGCGTTCGTCTAACCCCAGGAACTGGTCGCTGGATTGTTAATGATAAGAATTTAGAAGTTTATTTCCCAAATAAAGTTCACCAACAGGCAGTTTCTGAGCCACTTCGCACCGTTGGCGCTGAAGGAAAATACGATGTTATTGCTCGAATCGATGGCGGCGGAATTTCAGGTCAAGCTGGAGCTCTTCGCTTAGGCGTTGCTAGAGCTCTAAATGAGATTGATACCGATGCAAATCGCCCAGCTTTAAAGAAGGCAAAATTCCTAACCCGTGATGCTCGCGTGATTGAACGCAAGAAATATGGTCTGAAGAAAGCACGTAAGCGTTCTCAATACAGCAAGCGTTAATTAACAAAGAGGGAAAAATGGCGCTCTTTGGCACCGATGGTGTCCGAGGCGTTGCTGGCGTTGATCTCACCGCTGAACTAGCTTTTAATCTCTCAACTGCCGCCGCATCAGTTCTGGCAGATCTTGGTGAGTTTGCTGGGCATCGACCAACTGCAATTGTTGGCCAGGATTCAAGAGCCTCAGGGCAGTATTTAGAGGAGGCAATCTGTCGCGGGTTATCTAGCGCTGGTATTGATGTTTATCGAGTTGGGATTCTTCCAACCCCTGCTATCTCATTTCTTGTTAAAGATCGAGGAGCAGATCTTGGTGTGATGATTAGCGCTTCTCACAATCCAGCACGTGATAACGGAATAAAGTTCTTTGATAGAACTGGATCAAAGCTAGCTGATCAAATTGAAGCAAAGATTGA
>SXMA01000001.1 GCA_005777515.1 Actinomycetota bacterium
GCAACTATCGAAGGCCTACCTGCTATCCAAACTCTAATTTCAGAGGGCATCAGCGTTAATGTAACAATAATTTTTTCAACTAAACGCTATGAGCAAGTATTAGATGCATTCATAAAAGGATTAGAGGATCGGGCAGGTAAATCCCTCTCACTCTCTGATATTCACTCAGTGGCATCCTTCTTCATAAGTCGGGTAGATACCGAAATTGATCCAAGACTTAAAGCCAGTGCTTCAAAAGAGGCGTTAGATCTGCTTGGAAAGTCAGCAATTGCCAATGCGCACCTTGCATATCAGCACTTTGAAGAGGTCTTACACTCAGATCGCTGGCAAGTGCTTGCAAAACTTGGAGGCAATATCCAAAGGCCGCTCTGGGCTTCAACTGGGGTAAAGGATCCAAGTTATGACCCAACCCAATATGTAATGGAGCTAGTTGCGCCATTATGTGTCAACACTATGCCGGAGCAGACTTTAAATTCCGTTAAATCTCAAGGAGAATTTAAAGGCAATAGCATCTCAGGAAAATACTTAGATGCAGCTGGAGTCATCAATCAATTAACAAGTATTGGAATAGATATTGAAGAGGTAGCAGAGAAGCTAGAGGTAGAGGGAATTGAAAAGTTTATTAAGCCTTGGCTTGAGTTGATCGCAAATGTTGAGGCTGCTAGTAAATGATCAGACTCACTGGCTTTAAGCAAGGCAGGGGGCTTTGGGAGAAGTTAGATAAAGCCACCATTCGCCTTGCTAATTGTGATCCAACCATCTGGGGCGAGAGCGCTGCTAAAGAGGCAGCGATAAGACTTAACTGGGTTAATCTTCCAGAAAAATCTCGCCAGCTTCTTCCTGAGCTTGATGCTCTCTCTGCTTGGTCAAGAGAATTTGGCCACGAGGTTTTCATTCTCTGCGGTATGGGCGGTTCTTCCCTTGCACCAGAGGTGATGGCGCAGGTCTATAAAAAGGAATTAACAATTCTGGATTCCACAGATCCTGCTCATGTTAAGAAAGTTTTGGATCAAGATTTGTCTAAGTCTTGCATAATCATCGGCTCCAAATCTGGCTCAACTATTGAAACAGCCTCTCAGATGGCAGCAGCCAATCAGCAGTTAATTGAGCAGGGCCTTGATCCAAAGAATCACTTTGTAGTGATTACCGACCCTGGATCCCCTCTTGATATTCAAGCAAGGGAAAGTAACTTACGAGTAGTAAATGCAGATTCAAATGTCGGTGGGCGCTTTAGCGCACTTAGCGCCTATGGACTTACTCCTGCTGCCCTTATAGGTATTGATATCTCAATTCTCTTAGATGATGCTTATGAGGCATCGCAATCCTTTGCTAAGCCCGGCTCAGTGGTTACTCAAGTTGCAGCTGCTCTGGCTGATAAGTTTTTTTCATTTGTAGGATTTCTCGATACCGGCTCTAACGTTTCTGGGCTGAGTGAGTGGATAGAGCAGCTAATTGCAGAGTCAACTGGCAAAGATGGCAAAGGCGTCTTGCCCATAACTTTGACAAGGAAAAGCAAGCTTAACTACCCAGTAATTACCTTTGATGGAAGTGGCGAAAACAGCGTTGAAGCAAGTCTTGGTGAACACTTTATTTTCTGGCAGTGGGTCACAGCTCTTCTAGGATATTTACTTCAAGTCGACCCATTTAATCAACCGAATGTCACAGAGGCTAAAGATAAGACCAATGCCCTGCTTTCCAGATGGAGTAAAGGGCGAGAGGAAATCAACCCAGTATTTGAAAGTGGCAGTATTGCTGTTTATTCAACACTTCAAGAAGACTCTGTGGCGCACTACTTAGAGAGAGCTATAGCAAACTCCAAAGGCTATTTAGCGATAATGGCCTATCTGCACCGCGGCATCGATGATCAAATTAAAGATTTAGCACCACTACTTGAGAGTAAATCAAAGCTTCCCACCACCTTTGGTTGGGGTCCAAGATTTCTTCACTCAACTGGCCAGTTCCATAAGGGTGGACCCAACACTGGTTCATTTATTCAAGTCACAGCAGATAATGAAAATAATTGGCCAATTCCAGGAAGGGATTTTGGATTTGAGACTTTGATTATGGCTCAAGCGCTCGGTGATCTGGAGGCCTTATCCAGTAGAGGCTTTAGCGTGATTCGTTTTCACTTAAAGAATCGAAAGCAAGGTATTGCAGAACTTCTTAGCGCGGCAGAAAAGATTTAATCTTCATCCTCAGCGCGTAGTTTCTTTAGCGCTGCTTCCAAAATCTTCTTAGCTTCGGCCTCTGTGCGACGCTCTTTTACATAAGCTAAGTGGGTCTTATACGGCTCATTTTTGATTGGTGATGGTGGGTTGTTCTTATCTTGCCCAGCTGGAAAACCGCATCTTGGGCAGTCCCACTCAGCAGGAACAACAACTGTTCCATCTTCAGCAAAGGAAGGTTTTGTTTCATGGCCATTTTGGCACCAGTAAGAAACGTGAAAGCGCGCAATAGCTTCGCCGCGTTCAGCCTCGCCCATTGGGCCTGCGCCAACGCGTGAACCTCTGATAGCACTTCCACCAGCCATTTAATTACTCCCTTTTCTAGAGATTAATAAACCTTTTATTTCAAAACTAAACCAAGTGCAATGATGATGGCAAACCAGAGGCCGCCGACCACAATTGTGATGCGATCTAAGTTCTTCTCAACAACGGATGATCCACCATAGGTTGAGGACATGCCCCCGCCAAATAGATCTGACAGTCCGCTGCCTTTTCCTTTATGGAGCAGAACTAAAAGAATCATCAAAATGCTGGTGATTACCAGAAGGATTGAGAGGGCTAACGACACTTATTTCTCCTTGGGTTGAATAAGGGGCAAATACTACCTAAAGGCGGTGAATCCCAACGAATCTAGGCGCTAGAGAACCCGGTGGAATTTGCATAGGCGGGCAAACTCCTCGGCATCAAGGCTAGCCCCGCCAACCAAGGCGCCATCGATATCGCTCTGTCGCATAATTTCTACAATGTTTGCCGACTTAACCGAGCCGCCATAGAGAATTCTGGCATTTTGAGCAATCTCATCACTTCCAATATCAGCAAGCTCTAGGCGAATAGCTGCGCAGACCTCTTGAGCATCATCTGGAGTAGCAGTCTTTCCAGTTCCAATTGCCCATACCGGTTCATAGGCAAAAACAATTTTCTTTAGATCTGGTTTATGAAACCCCTTTAACCCTTGACGCAGCTGGTTAATTACATAGGTCACGTGTGCGCCTGATTCGCGCATTGCTAATTCTTCACCAATACAGAAAATTGGCACCATCTCGTTATCTAATATGGCGCGTATCTTTGCATTTATTAACTCATTACTCTCGCCGTGTATTGCTCGTCGCTCAGAGTGTCCCGCTAGAACATAGGTGCAATCGAGTTTCTTGAGCATCGCACCGGAGATGTCACCAGTGAATGCACCAGACTTTTCTGGTGAAATATCCTGGGCTCCATAAGATATCTTGAGACGATCTCCGTCAACTAAAGTTTGAACTGATCTTAAATCTGTAAATGGCGGCAGCACTGCCACTTCAACTGCATCAAAGTCACGATCCTCTAGTGAATAGGCCAACTTCTGAGTAACAGCAATTGCTTCAAGATGGTTGAGATTCATCTTCCAATTGCCAGCAATCAGCGGTTTACGTGGGCTCATTTCTGCTCCTTAGTTGGCTACTTGCTTATCTTAAGGCTATTAGTCCTGGAAGCTGCTTACCTTCCAAGTATTCAAGCGATGCTCCCCCGCCAGTTGAGATATATCCAAAATCGCTATCGCTAAACCCAAGAGCTCTCACCGCAGCTGCTGAATCTCCGCCACCAACTACCGAAAGACCTGAGACTTCACTTAAGGCTTGAGCCACAATTCTGGTCCCTGAGGCAAAATTAGGAAATTCAAAAACTCCCATTGGTCCATTCCAAAATATTGTGGCGCACTCTTTAATTGCAGAGGCAAATGCAAGGGCGCTTTCTGGGCCAATATCTAGCCCCATCTGATTACTTGGGATCTGATCTGCACTTACTAAACTCGGAAATTCATTAGCAAATGCCGGAGCTACCCAGACATCTCTTGGTAGTAAAACTCTTACTCCCAACTTTTCTGCTCGTTCTAGTAATTGCTTAACCAAGTCGACAGATTCTGCTTCAAATAAAGACTTCCCAATTTCTTTTCCTTGGGCTGCAAGAAAGGTAAAGAGCATTCCCCCACCAATTGCAAGAATATTTACCTTATCAAGGAGGTTTGAGATCACTCCGATTTTATCTGAGACCTTAGCTCCGCCAAGAACCACGCCATATGGCCGCTCTGGAGATTGAGTTAGCTTCTCAAGAACGGCAACTTCTGCTGCAATTAACTTTCCAGCGGCATGCGGAAGTAAATTAGCTATTTCAAAGACAGATGCATGTTTCCTGTGTACAGCGCCAAAGCCATCTCCCACATAGAGATCGCCCAATTTTGCTAATTCTTTTGCTAGAGCTAAACGCTCCCCATCATCTTTACTAGTCTCAGAGGCATTAAAGCGAATATTTTCTAACAGAAGAATTTCTCCACTCTTTAAGGCAGCAGCCTTTGCGATAACTTCTGGCCCTACTATCTGACTTGAAAATGTGACATGTCTTCCCAGTAGTTCTGCTAAGCGTTTAGCAACTGGCTCGAGTGATAACTCACTTTTAACCTCGCCTTTTGGTCTTCCAAGGTGAGCAATGATTACAACCGATGCACCCAGTGTAAGTAGTTCTTGAATTGTTGGAAGCGATGCACGGATACGACCGTCATCAGTGATTACTTTATTTCCATCACCGCTATCTTTAAGCGGAACATTTAGATCACAGCGGAGTAGAACTCTCTTCCCTGCTGGATTTAAAGAGGATAAACCTTGAATCAAAGGCTCTTCCCAATAAAGCTCATTAAATCAACTAGGCGATTTGAATATCCCCACTCATTGTCATACCAACCGGCAACCTTGGCTTGATTGCCAATTGCCTTAGTGATTCCGCCATCAAAGATGCAGGAGTGAGGATCGGTGACGATATCGCTAGAGACGATTGGATCTTCGGTGTAATAAAGGATTCCCTTGAGAGGACCCGCTGCCGCTCTCTTCATTGCCTCATTAATTTCAGCGGCGCTTACCTCGCGAGAGAGCTCAACTGTGAGGTCGGTGATTGATCCTGTTGGCACTGGCACACGTAGAGCGTAGCCATCAAGCTTGCCCTTCAACTCTGGAAGAACTAAACCAATTGCCTTTGCTGCTCCAGTTGAGGTCGGAATGATATTTGTTGCCGCAGCTCTTGCTCGGCGTAGATCTTTATGGGGAAAATCTAGGATTACTTGATCATTGGTGTAGGCATGAACTGTTGTCATAAAGCCTCTAACAATTCCAAAGTTATCGTGCAGCACTTTAGCCATGGGAGCAAGGCAGTTAGTGGTGCAGGAGGCGTTAGAGATGATCTGATGCTTTGCTGGATCGTAGGCAGAATCATTAACTCCAAGAACTAGAGTGACATCTTCATCACTTGCTGGAGCTGAGATAACTACCTTCTTTGCTCCCCCAACTAAGTGCTTCTTTGCATCGGCAGCTTTTGTGAAATGCCCAGTTGATTCAACAACGATATCTGCACCAACTGATTCCCAGGCGAGAGCAGCTGGATCACGCTCTGCAAATACTCTAAAGCTCTTATTTCCGACAGTAATCGAATTTTCATTGTGAGAAACCTCTTGGCCAAGTCGACCAAGAATTGAGTCATATTTAAGTAGATGGGCAAGGGTGGCAATGTCAGTTAAGTCATTCACGGCAACTATTTCAAAATCAGCCTTTGAAGTTAGCGCTGCTCGAAAGAAGTTACGTCCGATACGACCAAAACCATTTATTCCAACTTTTACCAAGATAACCACGCTCCATCGGATGGGCGACTAATGCGCCACTGTTTTAATTTTTGACCAGGCTTGCCACGACTTTGTGGACTTGGGTAAATCCTATCAGTGAATATTTGGAGAACCCTTGCCTTGATAAATTGGGCTCAAAGATTAATTAAGTAGCTCTGGTGAGAGCCCGGCCTCAGTATCTGGAATTCCTAGATCGCTCGCGCGTTTATCGGCCATCGCCAATAGGCGTCTAATTCGTCCGGCAATTGCATCCTTTGTCATGGGCGGCGTTGATAGCGAACCCAACTCTTCAAGGCTTGCCTGCCCATGAGTTATTCGCAGCTGTCCTGCTTCACGAAGATGATCTGGAATGTCTTCACCTAGAATCTCCAACGCTCTTGCAACTCGCGCAGAGGCAGCAACAGCAGCTCTTGCTGAGCGTCTTAGGTTGGCATCATCAAAGTTTGCAAGGCGATTAGCGGTTGCTCTAACTTCTCTTCTCATCCGTCGCTCTTCCCAAGCCATAACGCTTTCATGGGCTCCAAGACGAGTTAATAAAACTCCAATGGCATCGCCATCTCTGATTACTACTCGATCAACTCCGCGAACCTCACGAGCCTTTGCAGCAATTGTTAATCTGCGAGCAGCGCCAACAAGAGCAAGTGCGGCTTCAGGTCCTGGACAGGTTATTTCAAGAGCCGATGATCTTCCAGGTTCAGTTAACGAACCATGAGCAAGAAATGCACCACGCCACGCAGCCTCGGCGCAACAAATTCCTGCAGAGACAACTTGCGGTGGCAAACCTCTTACTGGACGTCCGTGTGAATCAACAAGTCCAGTCTGCCTTGCTAAGTTATCGCCATCTTTAATCACTCGAACTAAGTAGCGACTGCCTTTTCTTAAACCGCCAGCGCTAATAACTGCTAAATCTGAATCATGGCCATAGATATCAGCAATATCTTTTCTAATTCTTCTGGCAGCTTGGGCGGTATCAAGTTCAATCTCAACCATTATCTTTCCAGCCGAGATATGTAGCCCTCCAGCAAAGCGCAATATCGCGGAAACTTCCGCCTTTCGGCAGCAAGGCTTTGAGATAGTAAGGCGACTTAACTCATCCTTAACCGCTGCAGTCATTGCCATGTGGGTTATCTAAGCATCTCGGCTTGGAAAATGTGGCTCAAAGTCAAAAATAATTTTTCAGTATCATGGTGATTGCTTCCTGGGTGAGAGGCAAGATCTGCAACAAATACCCTTCCACCCATCGCCTCAACAAGGCCCTCTAACTCTATTAATAGCTCAGAACGAGCGGCAATTGAGCTATCTAGTAGAGCAACATCACAGTTTAGATCTGGAGCAAATCTGCGCAAGATTCTCAAATGATCCGCTGGAGAACTGCCAGCCAACTCATCCCCACTGGCGCTCGGTGAGGCATCAAGATTAAGAATTATCACTTTCTTAGCCCTTGAACTCTCAAGCACCTGACGTTGTTTGGTAACTAGAAGATGTGGCAGAACACTTGAAAACCAGGAGCCTGGACCTAAGGTAATAAAGTCCGCTTTCGCAATTGCATCGACTCCTTGAGAAGTTGGTGTTGGATCATTCGGAATTAGCCTTAAATCTTCGAGAGTTCCTTTTCCTAGCGCTACCTCTTGCTGTCCTCTAATTAAGTGCGTTCCCTGCCAAGTTTTAAAAACTCCTTCAATATCAAGAGGTTCTAGAGCCATTGGCAGAACTCGTCCTACGACTTTTAGTAGCGCACCAACTTTATCGAGCCCTTTAATTGGATCACTTTCACCATCCCAAAGAGCAGTCAATAGTAAATTGCCAAGAGCATGCCCATCTAACTCGCCTTTGGAGGTGAAGCGATACTGCATTATCTCTGCCCAGCTCCTGCCCCATTCATCATCTGAGCAGAGCGCAGCAAGTGCCATTCTTAAATCCCCTGGCGGAAGTGAATCAAATTCTTTTCTTAATCTTCCACTCGAACCACCGTTATCAGCGACAGTAACAATGGCAGTCAATTCATTAGTGATTTTTCTTAAAGCAGATAAGGTGGCAGCAAGACCATGACCTCCGCCAAGGGCGACAACCTTGGGTTTACTCAACGCTCCCTGCCTAAATCTCTATGAATGGCGTGAGCCGAAACGCTATGCTCTGCATCAATTGCGCTGCCGTTAATTCTTCCTGCAAGCTCTTCGGCGACAGCTACGCTTCTATGTTTTCCACCAGTGCAGCCAATTGCAAGTGTTATATATTTCTTTCCCTCTCGCAAATATCCCTGGCCTAAGCTATTAAAGAGCGCTAGGTATTTTTCCAAAAATTCACTCACGTTCTCAGCGTTAAGAACCGCCTGCCTTACCTGCTCATCAAGGCCATTCATCGCCCGAAGTTCAGGATCCCAGTGTGGGTTTGGAATAAAGCGACAATCCATAACTAAATCTGCATCAACTGGAAGACCGAACTTATATCCAAAAGAGAGAACGTTTACTTTTAAAGATGCTGAAGGGTCTACCGAGAAGAGCTCGGCAATTTTTTTCTCTAATTGATGAACATTCAGTTGTGATGAATCAACTACAAGATCTGCCCCAGAACGAAGTTCTCTTAGGCGCTCTCGCTCCTTCTCGATACCATCAACGATTCGATCACTTCCTTGAAGTGGGTGGGGACGTCTAGATGATTCAAACCTTCGAACTAATACATCATCTGAGGCATCGACAAAGATAATTTTGCGGGATATTCCCCGCTCTGCTAACTCAGCTAGGGTTTTATTCAAATCATCAAAGAATTGTCTACCCCGCACATCAATTACCACCGCAATTGAATCATCGCTGCTTTGAGTTAAATCAAAGAGCGGAATTAGCAAAGAAGGGGGCAAGTTATCTATTACATACCAGCCATGATCTTCCATGGCATGAGCCACCGTGGAGCGACCTGCACCGCTCATTCCAGTTATGACTACTATTTCGCGTCCCATGCCTACATCATCCTAGGTATGTCAAGAACGCTCAATTATTTCACCTGTTGAGGTATCAACGAAGTAGCCAGAAGCTGAATTAGCCAGACCAGCGAGAATGCTTTCAGCGCTCTTAGGCCCAATTCCTGGAAGTGCTGATATCTCCTCAAGGCTTGCTTTGCTAAGAGCTGCAATAGATCCAAAGTGTTCCAATAAGACTGCCCGTCTAACCTCACCCAAATTATCGATTTCATCAAGAAGTGATTCCAGCATTAATTTAGAGCGCTTTGAGCGATGGAAAGTGACTGCAAATCTATGGGCTTCGTCGCGAATTCTCTGCACTAAATAAAGAGCCTCGCTATGTCGATCAAGGATTACTGGATAGCTCTGATCAGCAAACCAAATCTCTTCAAGTCTTTTTGCAAGTCCTACCAAGGCAATATCTGTAATTCCAAGTTCAGCAAAGGCCCTGGCAGCAGCGTTGACCTGTCCCTTGCCTCCGTCAACAATTACTAGCTGTGGCGGATAGGCGAACTTGGGCCGTGGCCCTCCGCTTAGCTCTATCTCCGATAGATCTAAATCCTTCTCTGCCAGATATCTCTTGAAGCGTCTAGTAATAACATGATGCATAGCCCTTGTATCATCAAACTTTTCTTTGTCATCGATTCCAAAGCGACGATACTCGCTCTTTTTAGCCTGTCCATCTTCAAATACGACCATTGATGCAACAACAGAGGTTCCTTGGATATTTGAAATGTCAAAGCATTCAATTCTTAGTGGAAGCTCTTCTAAATTGAGCGCACTTGCTAAATCCTCCAGCGCTCGCCCACTAACTCCAGCATCATTTGCTCGCTTACTTAAAAACTGAATTAAAGCTTGGTTAGCATTTCGCTTAACCATATCCAGTATCTCACTCTTCTCGCCACGTTCTGGCTTCTTGATAGTTACTTTATATCCAGCTCTCTCTGAAAGATATTCTGCAAGAGCGCTTCCATCAATTTCTTGATTGACTAATATGTCCTTGCCAATTTCAAAATCTTGATAAACGCGGTTGATGCAAGCCTCAAGCAGTGAGGAGTCCTCTGGCAGGTTTGCTAAATCGATCATCCAAGAGCGCGAGCTAATTACGCGCCCTGCCCTAACTCTAAATATTGAGATTGCAGCATGGGTAATATCTTGATGGATTGCGATGAAGTCAGAGAAGATGGAGTCAGATAGAGCGCTATCTGTTGACTCACTTGCCCGCTCTAGCGCCTCTAGTTGATCTCGCAATTTTCCGGCTCTTTCAAACTCCTCTGCTCTTGCAGCCTCAGCCATCTGATCACGAAGAGCTTGATTGATATCAGTTGAACCATCAGAGATGAATTCACTTAGGCGCTGAGCAAGTATTCGGTGATCGCTTTCGGTAATTCGATCTACACATGGAGCGGCGCACTTTCCGATATCCCCTAGTAGGCAAGGACGCTTAGCTCGCTGAGCTCTTTCAAAATTGCTATTTGAACACGATCTGACTGGAAAGAGCTTCAGGAGAACATCAAATGTTGAGCGAAGCGCCCAGGCATGAGTGAAGGGGCCAAAGTAGGCGACACCTTTCTGTTTTGCTCTTCTTGTTATTAGTAGACGTGGGTATTTCTCAGCCATCGTAAGGGCTAAATATGGATAACTCTTGTCATCTTTAAACTGCACATTGAAGGCAGGGTTCTCCTCTTTAATCCAGGTAAATTCCAATTGAAGCGCCTCAACCTCACTTCTTACCAGCGTCCAATCAACTCTGTTTGCAGAACGGATCATTCGATACGTTTTCTCGCCAACGTTTTTCTGAAAGTAGGAATTGATTCGATTCTTTAGTGATCGAGCTTTTCCTACATAGATTACTTCGTCTTTTTCATTAAAGAAGCGATAGACCCCAGGTTCATCAGGAACATTCTCTGGGCGATATGAAGCAGGATCTGTCATAGCTACTTCTTTAGAGTTTCGCGGAGGAACTTTCCGGTATAGCTGGTAGAAACCTTTGCGATTGCCTCTGGAACTCCTTCAGCAACGATGCTTCCTCCCCCAGATCCGCCCTCTGGTCCTAGGTCAATAATCCAGTCGGCACACTTAATGACATCCATATTATGCTCAATAACAACAACAGTATTTCCAGTATCAACTAGTCTTTGAAGAACGCCAAGAAGTTTTCTTACATCTTCAAAGTGCAGTCCAGTAGTTGGCTCATCAAGTACATATATTGTTCGCCCCGTTGATCGGCGTTGTAGCTCAGTTGAAAGTTTGACTCTCTGCGCCTCTCCTCCCGAAAGAGTTGGCGCGGATTGACCAAGTCGGACATAGCCAAGGCCCACATCGCAGAGCGTCTTTAGATAGCGATGAATGGCAGGAATTGATTCAAAGAAGTCTTGAGCCTTCTCAATTGGCATATCAAGAACTTCAGCAATTGTCTTGCCTTTGTAATGAACCTCTAAAGTTTCTCGGTTGTATCTAGCGCCATGGCAGACTTCGCAGGGCACATAAACATCCGGC
>SXMA01000046.1 GCA_005777515.1 Actinomycetota bacterium
AGCAAAATCAGAGCTGTGCGCATACTTGTTAATTGACGCCATAGATAGCGAAGAAGTGATGTAGTTCCTAGCTCGGGAGCGCTCATTAGATCACCGGAATAAATGAGCTAATAGTGCCGCGCAGCGATGCCATCAAATCTTCCCAGAGACCAAACACTTGAAGTAGGCCAATGGAAATAAGAAATAGGCCACCGATAATTGAAATTACCTGACCTCTTTGGATTAGATAGCGACGAAACTTATTTGAGCGCTCTAAAAAGAGTGCAAAGAAAATAAAGGGCGCACCAAGTCCTATGCAATAAAAGAGAGAAAGAATCGCGCCACGTGTTGCGCTAGCTTCGATCAAAGCCAGAGTCTGCACAGCGCCTAGTGTTGGGCCAATACATGGTGTCCAGCCAAGGCCAAACATAAAGCCAAGAATCGGCGCGCTTATTAGTCCTGTTGAGGCAACAAAAGGGAATTTAAAGGATCTATAGAATTTTTCTGAAAATAGAAAAATTAATCCAAAGAAGATCGTTAAGACTCCAAGCAGGCGCGCAAGAATTGATGAACTACTTAATATCGCATCACCTAGAGCGCCAAAAGCCACACCATAGGTCATAAATAAAAATGCGAATCCAAGAACAAATAAGAATGAACCTAGAAGAACCCGCCCTTTAGATGCAAAAGCTCCTGATACATAACCCAAATAACCAGGAAGTAGTGGCAATACACATGGCGAAGCAAAAGAAATTAACCCTGCAATGAGTGCAACTAAGCTGGCAGCAAGAAGGCTGCCATCAAATACCTGATTAACTAGAAAATCACTCATCGCTATTTACTCTCTCAATTAACTCCTTAAGTGAGGAGTAAGTA
Organism: Actinomycetota bacterium; assembly: GCA_005777515.1. Classification (GTDB taxonomy): domain Bacteria; phylum Actinomycetota; class Actinomycetes; order Nanopelagicales; family Nanopelagicaceae; genus MAG-120802. The sequence continues at coordinate 856 of SXMA01000046.1, forward strand.
ACCTCGCCGCTAATTCTTGCTGCAACTCTAGATTGACTATCAATTATTAGAGTTGTTGGAATGGCATTTGGAATTAACTGTCCATGAAACTGAAGCAAAATAGCATCATCGGTTAATGAGGGGTAGGTAATGCCAAAGCGATCAACAAATGATTGCGCAGCTACTCGAGTATCCCTAGTTAGAACTCCTAGAAATTGAACTTCTGGATAGGCGAGAGAGAGTTCTTGCAAGGCTCCTGCCTCTGCCCTACAGGGAGAGCACCACGAGGCCCAGACATTGAGAATCAATAGCTTTCCTGGCTCTGCTTGAAAGCTTCCACCACTTAAAGTGGGGCCAGAAATTTCTGGAGCTACTTTTCTCTTATCAGGTGAGATATATGTAGCTACACCATTTCCTGAGATAAATGCCTGTTCATCACCGCTAGTTACTCCATTGCTCGAACATGCTATTAGTAATGGCAGGCAAAGAAGAATTATTAGTTTTCTCATTTTTTATTATCTGGAAGTAGATGCGCAGCAGGTTCACTATAGGTAAGACCTAACACTTTTCCGCTCTTATCAAAGTGAATGCTAGTAACTGAGGCAAGTGTGCATTGGCGTTTTCTTGGATCATGTAGAAAAGATCTTCCTTCAATTGATAGTCGCATAATCCAAATAGGTAATTGGTGTGAAACAAGTAGAGCATCTTTTCCATCTGCTGCCATTCGAGCATCGTTAACAGCCTTACTCATTCGAGATACTTGCACTTTATAAGGCTCACCCCAGGAAGGGCGCCAAGGATTCCAAAGGTGACGCCAGGTAGCTGGGCGTTTAATCGCGCCTGAAACATCAAATGGTTTTCCTTCAAAGATATTTTCAGCTTCAATCAAATTCTCATCTGTCTTAATTGTTAAGCCATGTTGTGCTGCAATCGGCGCAGCAGTTTGCTGTGCTCGCTCAAGTGGCGATGCATGAATTGCTCCAAGTGAGAGCTCTTTACTCCAGGTCGCTACAGTCTTAGCCATTTCATGGCCTCGCTCTGAAAGTTTCCAGCCTGGCTGGCGGCCATAGAGAATGTTTTTTGGGTTCTCAACTTGGCCATGGCGGAGGAGATGAACACTCTGTGAAATTGCTGCCTCATCCCTCATAGCCTTAAGCATAAAGGCAGAAGTAATACTGCGCTTTTCGCTACTCTGACTTCATGCCACGGATAGCTTTCTTTGATGTAGATAACACAATCACCCGTGGATCGACCCTCTATTTTCTAGGTAAGGGTATGTATAACCGTGGTTTTTTCACCAAGCGAGATATCGGGGCATGGGTTCTTGCCAACATTCGCTTCCGTATGACTGGAACTGAAAAGTCAGAAGTTATTACTCGTTTTCAAAAAGCTGCAACAGATTTCATTGGTGGTCATGATGTTAAAGAGATTCGCATAATCGGGGAGCAGATCTACAGTGAATTTGTTTCACCATCTATTTGGCAAGGAACAATTGAACTAGCAAAAGAGCATTTGAGTTCTGGAGATGAAGTTTGGTTGGTGACAGCCTCTCCTGAAGACTTTGCAAATTTAATTGCAGAGCGCCTGGGTTTCACCGGAGCAATTGGAACAAAAGCTGAGGTGAAAGATGGTAAATACACTGGAAATCTAAATGGAAAACTTCTTCATGGCAAGGAGAAAGCAATAGCGATTACTGAACTAACAAAAGAGCGAGGAATAGATCTTAAAGATTGTTTTGCATACTCTGATTCTCATAATGACCTGCCACTTCTAAGCGCTGTGGGCCATCCAAGAGCTATCAATCCTGATGCCAAACTTCGTATTATTGCATTTGCGCAGAGCTGGCCGGTACATGATTTTCGAAGGCTACGCTGGTTAAATCGTTTCATTGGTCCTTTTATCTCTCGTCTAGCCGGATTCTGGGTTTTTTGTACCTCAGGAATCAGAAGATCTTCTAGATAATCTTCCAAGCAGACAAGGACTTAACTTCTTCGGTAATGTAGGCCAGTTATGTCGCTAACAGGTGTATTAAATAGTTCCTCGGGCTTTAGCCCTACCTTTGCTGCTGAACTTAGAGAGCGAAGCGATGAAGATCTAGAGAAGTTATTTACGCTCCGCCCAGATTTAATTACTCCGATTCCTGCAGATATGAGCTCTCTTGCCACTCGCGCCTGCTCTGCACCCAGCCTGCTTAGAGCACTAGAAACGCTTAATCAATGGCAATTCCAAGTCCTTGAAGTCTGCGCAGCCCTAAGAGATCCATTCACTATTAAGGAAGTAATAACCCTCAGCGACAAGGCAAGTCAGGAAGTAATTCTTCACTTGCGATCACTTGCTCTTATCTATTCAGATGGCGCTGGTTTTAGATTGCCAAGAGCGGTAAGAGATTTGCTTGGAAATGAACCTGCTGGTCTTGGACCAGAGTCAGCGACAAAGATTGATTTGAAGTTAATAGATCAAGCGCCAGCAGGTGCTAAAGCAGTTTTAGAGAAATTAACTTGGGGTCCCCCAAGAGGGCAAGTTGGAGATATTAGAAAGAAAGGAACACCAATAAATTGGCTTCTTGAAAATAATCTTTTGATTCCTATTGATACCTCAACTGTTGCTCTTGCTAGAGAGGTTGGAATTTACCTTCGAGGAAACAGAGTTCATAGAGAGTTATTGCCAACGGAGCCAAAGATAACTGGAGTAGCTACTAAAGATGTCGATACCCAGAGAGCAGCGTTAGCCTCAATTTCCAATACTCTGCGCTGGGTTGCCGAACTACTTAATTTCTGGTCAGAGGAATCACCAAGTGCTCGCCAATCAGGCGGACTTGGAGTACGGGATTTAAAGAAAGCTGCAGATCACTTAGGAGTTGAAGAAAGTTGTGCTGCATTTATTGCAGAGATTGCTTATCTATCAGGATTAATAAATCTAGAGGCAGATGGGCAGATAATTCCTACAACTCTCTTTGATCTCTGGCAAAACAAAGATCCAGAGGCTCAATGGAGCGAGCTAGTAAGTCTTTGGAGAGTGACTTCAAGAGTTGCTGGTCTTGTTGGCAGAAGTGAATCTCGAAACTTAACTGCTTTGAGTAGTGAACTTGATAGAAGTAATGCCAGTTTGATTAGAAACCTCACCTTAGATTTGCTTCTTAAAAACCCTGGAATCTCAGCTAGCCCAGAAAGTGTTAAGGCAGCTGTTCTATGGCGCTATCCACACCGGCGCGGTATTTCAATAACTGCAGAATTAGTGCAATGGAGCCTTCGAGAAGCTGAGTGGCTAGGAATTACAGGCGGCGGAGCACTCTCTCAATATGGCGAGAGTTTTTTGAAAGATGAAGAGGATTTGGGAATCAATGGCGCGCTTCCAAAACCTGTTGAACACATTTTAGTTCAGGCTGATAACACAGCGATTGCTCCAGGGCCGCTAACCATAGAGGTTGCTCGAATGCTCTCAACCTTTGCAGATATTGAAAGTCGAGGTGGCGCAACTGTCTATCGCTTTAGTGAAAGTTCTATTCGGCGCGGCCTAGATCATGGGCATTCAGGTGAGGAGATTAGAGCTTTCTTAAATGAGGTTTCAAAGAGCGCAATTCCTCAGCCTTTGGAATATTTGATTGGTGATGTCGCAAAGAAACATGGAAAGCTTAGAGTTGGTTATGCCAATACCTATATTCGCTGTGAAGATCCGAGTCTAATTGCGGCAATTACCTCTGATAAGAAACTCTCTCATATAACTTTCCGACAAATTGCACCAGAGATTTTGATTTGTGATAGTGAAAGCGGAGAAGTTATGGAGGAGTTAAGAGGTGCTGGGTATTTTCCTGCGGGAGAAAATGCCAAGGGAAGTGTTATTAATATGCCAATAGCTAATCGTTCTAAATCAAGACCTAAGCCACCTAGGGTTATTGGGGAGTTGAGTAAGCCTTCATCTGCGATATTAAGTGTTGCTATTAGAACGCTAAGAACTGGCGAGCGAGCAGCTGAGCAGCGCCCAGTTGGCCAAATACCTAGAACAACAGCCAATGAAACAATGGATCTGCTAAATGAGTATCTAGGAAAAGGCGTTTCTCTTCGTATTGGCTATGCCGATACCAATGGTGGGGTTTCACTTCGAATCATTGACCCGCTCTCAATCTCCCTTGGAACCTTAGTGGCTAGGGACCATGCAACTAATGCGATAACCCCTTTCAAAATAGCTAGAATTACGGGGGTCACTACAGCATGAGTAACGATTACGGCAGACTTCACCCATGACAGATCAGATGCTCAAAGACCTGCAAGCCCTCGTTGAGTGTGAGAGTCCTAGTAGTGATCTTGCTGCCTGCGCAAAAGTGTTAGAGGTTGCAAATCAAATTACAGCGAAGGTAGTTGGCACAAGCGCAGAGATAATTCAGGAATCAGGAAGACCGGTCTACTGGCTTGGCAGCAAAAACCCAGAAGTTGTTCTGCTAACTCATCTTGATACCGTTTGGCCAATCGGATCTTTCGCTCCGCTCTGGAGAGTCGATGGAGATACTGCATCTGGCCCTGGCGTATTTGATATGAAATCAGGTTTCATCCAAGCTCTCTATGCAATGCGAGGTCAAGATATTGGCCGTGTTGCACTTATTGCAACAACAGATGAAGAGACTGGCTCTGCTACTTCACGCAAATTAATTGAAGAAGTAAGTAAGAAAGCAAAAGCAGTATTAGTCATGGAAGCTTCACTTGACGGCAAGCTAAAGATTGGTCGCAAGGGAACTTCTATGTATCAGATAACAATTCATGGCAGAGCAGCGCATGCTGGCTTAGAGCCAGAAAAGGGAATTAATGCAACTGTTGAAATTTCAAAGATTGTCAGCAAATTAATAGCCCTAGAGAATAAAGAATTAGGAACCAGCGTGGTTCCAACTGTTATGACCTCTGGAAGCACAACCAATACTGTTCCAGCACTTGCAAGCCTTGATGTTGATTCAAGATCTTTCACCATGGCCGAGATGAAGCGGGTAGAGCAAGCAATTAGAGGTTTAAAACCAGAAAATGATGCTGCTCGAATTGAAATTACTGGCGGTATTAATCGACCACCAATGGAAACTTCTACAACAAGTGAGCTCTACGCTCTTGCTGAAAAGGTTGCCGTAAAGCTGGCAATGGCGCCTCTTGGATCAGCAAGCGTTGGTGGGGCAAGTGATGGAAATTTTGCAGCAATACACACCAAAGTCCTTGATGGGCTTGGCTCCCTTGGCGGCGGGGCTCATGCAAACAATGAGCATGTATTGGTCTCCCACCTTGAGCCTCGCTCAAATTTAATTGCTACACTCGTTAAAGAAATTCTTCTATGACTCAAGGCCCTTTAATAGTTCAAAGCGATAAGACTCTACTTCTAGATATTGATCATCCACTCTCTGCAGAATGTCGCCAAGCCATAGCTCCTTTTGCAGAGCTTGAGAAATCACCTGAACACATCCACACCTACCGTTTAACCTCTCTTGGTTTATGGAATGCAAGGGCATCGGGACATGACGCAGAACAAGTAATTGATACCTTACTTAAATATTCAAGATATGCCGTAGCACATGCCTTATTACTTGATATTGCAGAAGTTATGGGGCGATATGGCAGGTTAAGAATTGAATCTCATCCAGTACATGGTCTAGTTCTTATCTCAACTGATGTAGCGGTGTTAACTGAAGTTATGCGGGCAAAAAAAGTAGCCCCGCTTCTTGGAACAAAGGTTGATGATGAAACAGTAACCGTTCATCCAAGTCAGAGAGGACATCTAAAGCAAGCCCTTCTTCGCTTAGGGTGGCCAGCTGAGGATTTTGCAGGATATGTCGATGGACAAGCACACGCGATTTCACTGAATGAAGATGGTTGGAAACTTAGGGAGTATCAAAAACTAGCTGCCGAAGGTTTCTGGCATGGTGGATCTGGGGTTGTAGTACTTCCTTGCGGGGCAGGAAAAACTCTTGTGGGAGCAGCTGCCATGGCTCATGCTCAAGCCACAACGCTGATTCTGGTGACAAATACTGTTGCTGCAAGACAGTGGCGAGATGAGTTGATAAAGCGCACATCTCTAAACGAAGATGAGATTGGCGAATACTCTGGAGCAAAGAAAGAGATTCGCCCAGTAACGATTGCTACCTATCAAGTGATGACCACAAGAAAGAAGGGTCTCTACGCTCATTTAGACCTCTTTGATTCCCACGATTGGGGCTTAATTATTTATGACGAGGTCCATCTACTCCCAGCCCCTATCTTTAGATTTACTGCAGATATTCAATCTCGTCGCCGTTTAGGCCTTACCGCAACTCTGGTCCGTGAAGATGGGATGGAGGGTGAGGTCTTTTCACTAATTGGACCAAAGAGATTTGATGTTCCTTGGAAAGAGATTGAAGCACAGGGTTATATCGCCCCTGCTGATTGCGTTGAGGTAAGAGTCACGCTTACCGATCATGAGCGCTTAACTTATGCCACAGCTGAACAGGAAGATAAGTATCGCACCTGCGCAACTACTGCAACTAAGAAAAATGTAGTGATTGCTCTAGCAAAGCAACATGAAGATGACCAAGTTTTAATCATTGGACAATACATTTCACAGATTGATGAGATTGCCGCAGAGCTTGCTGTACCAATAATTAAAGGTGATACTCCAGTAAGAGAACGTGAGGAGTTATATGGCAAATTCCGAAGTGGTGAGATTAAATGTCTCGTAGTTTCAAAGGTTGCTAACTTCTCAATCGATTTACCAGAGGCATCAATTGCAATACAAGTTTCAGGCACCTTTGGTTCAAGACAAGAAGAGGCACAGCGACTTGGACGAATCCTTAGACCTAAATCTGATGGAAGGAGTGCTCGCTTTTATTCACTTGTAGCTAGAGACACAATTGATCAAGACTTTGCCCAGAATAGACAGAGGTTCTTAGCTGAACAGGGATATTCCTACAGAATTATTGACGCTGACGAAGTATTGCCTCGCTAAATCGCTTTTTATCAACTCTAAAGTAATCATGCTTTGCTCCGTTTATTACAGTTACTGGTACTTCTTCGCCATAGAGTCTTTCTAGCTCTTGATCTCCATCGATATAAATCATTTCTAATTTAAAGGAAATATCTTTTAGAACTTCCCTAACTACACTTTCAGCTTCTTGACAGAGATGACAATTTTCCCTTGAGTAAATTTGGACTACTGGCTCATTCTTTAAATCCTTTGGATTAGCCATAGAGGCAAGATTACCTCTACGCTTCACGCCTATGTCAGAGTTCCCCACTAACTTCACTCGCGAATGGGTTGAATTTGTTAACCCTGAAAACCCTAATGAGATATTCAAATGTGATCTCACCTGGTTAACCTCTTATTGGAACTGCATTTTTGGCCAGGGCTGCCAAGGTATTGATAAGGATCTCTCTAATCATGGC
>SXMA01000009.1 GCA_005777515.1 Actinomycetota bacterium
CAGTACTAATCGATAGTATCGATATCGCAACCATTGCAACCATTCGTTATGCCAGATCACTTAAGCCTAGAACACTTCACGCAGTTCACTTTGTCTTAGATGATAGAAAAGCTTAAGCGATCTTTGATCAATGGAGTAGTAACCCTGCCTTTGATGATATTGCGCTAGAACTTATTGATTGCCCAGATAGGCGCCTTGCTAATGCTGCCGTTGATTATGCAATTAAAGCAACGCAGCAAAAAGATGTTGAACTCACTCTTTTGCTTCCAAGAAGAGCCTATTCGAGGTTTTTAGGGCGCCTTCTTCATGATCAGAGCGCAGAACAAATTGCAAGGCCAATTTCTGAAATTCCAAGAGTTGTTGCCACCATTGTTCCATTTGATGTTGAGCGCATTCTAAAAGGCCAGATGAGCGAGATTGAAAAACGTGAACCAGAAAAAGTTCAGCAAACTGTAGCTCCGGCAAGAGCGCAGAGCAATTGGCTCCAATCATCTGAGGTGGTTAGCCACTATCAAGAATCAATGATGCCAATTGGTAATATCGCCTGGCGCAAGAGAGCTCATGTTGCTGGAAAAGTAACTGCAATCAGGCCTGCTGCCATGGATAGCGCGCCAACTTTAGAAGTTGAGATCTGGGATGAAAGCGGCGGAGTTACCCTGCAATTTCTAGGAAGACGAGAGATAGCAGGACTTGAAGTTGGTTCAACACTTATTGCAGAGGGTATGGTCGGTGAACATGATGGCTCACTTACCATTCTTAATCCTTCATACGAAATTAGGGTTTAGCTTTGATTAAGAGATTGCTAAGAAAAAGCAGCGCTAGATGGTTCATTGTAGGAAGTGCAACTTTTGTAATTGATACTGCTCTTTTTCTCCTTGCGTTTTCTCTAACAGATATCGTTATTGCATCGAATCTTTTCTCCGGAGTGATTGCAACGCTATTTAACTATCTATCTCACTATCACTGGTCATTTGCTAGTGATAGGGAGCATAGGCAGTCAACTTTAATATACCTAACCTTTTTCTTCATTTTTCTATTTCTAGGAACAACACTTGTTACTACTTTGGTTAACTCTGGTCTAGAACCTGCCTTTGCAAAGGTGGGTAGCGCGCTCATTACTGCTCCGATCAGTTTCTTTATAATGAAGTTTGTAACCTTTAGACGACGCAGCGATGCGAAATAGATTAATAATTCTTCCTACCTATAACGAGTTGGCTAATGCTCCATTACTAATTAGGCGTATCTTTAAACATATTCCAAACTCTGATGTCTTAGTAGTTGATGATGGATCACCTGATAAAACCGGAGATGCGATTAGAGAGCTTCAGCAAGAATTTCCCACGCTTCATCTCTTGGAGCGAAAAACGAAATTAGGCCTTGGGAGTGCATATCGCTTGGGTTTTGTATGGGGGCTAGAGCAAGGCTATGAAGAACTAATTGAGATGGATGCTGATCTATCTCACAGAGTGCGAGATTTAAAGACAATGATTGATGAAAAAGAATTACAATCCAATACAGATCTAGTAATAGGTAGTAGATGGATACCTGGAGGCAGTACTGAGAATTGGTCGAAGGGACGAGTGCTGCTCTCAAGAGCTGCAAACCTCTATGTTCGAGCTATGTTGGGCCTTGGTGTGAAAGATTCAACTGCTGGGTTTCGAATTTATTCTGCAGCAATACTTAGAAGGCTCAATTTTCAATCGATTAAAAGTGATGGCTATTCATTTCAGATAGAGATGACTAGGGCTGTTCATAAACTTGGTGGGAGGATCATTGAAGTTCCGATAACTTTTAGAGAGCGTGAAAATGGCGTTAGCAAGATGTCAAAGAACATTATTAGAGAAGCTATGATTTTAGTGACAACCTGGGGACTTAAACGTTTGTTTGGAATTTCCTAAAGATTAAAACTCTGGTTGAAAGAACTGCCGACCCGAAGGTGGCGCAAGTTTTCCAACAATACTTAACCAGATTGCCACCGATGAGCCAACTAAAAAGACAGATATCACAGTCCCCAGACCAACTTTTCCACCTAGCAAGAAGCCAAGAATTAAAACGCTCCCTTCAATTCCAGTTCTTATGTAAGCCACTCGCCAGTTCGTATTCTGAACCAACCCAATCATTAAACCGTCACGTGGCCCACCACCGAGACCACAAGTAACATAAATCGCCGTACCTGCGCCAACAAGAATTATTCCCGCAAATACGAACGTTAATGCCAGAAAGAAATTGTCTGGAGGAGTGATTAACTCCAAAGTTTTCTGCAGTGTGATAGCAAAAACAATTGCATTAGATAGGGTTCCAAATCCAGGCTTAAGTCGGAGAGGTATCCAAAGCAGCAAGACTGCGCAACTAACTAAGAAGAAAGACCAACCAAGAGACATACCGGATTGAACCGAAATACCTTGCGCGAATACGGTCCAGGGAGCATTTCCTAACCCTGACTGAACCACAATTGCTCCCCCTACACCTAGAAGAAACAATCCAAAATATAGGATCAAAACGCGAGCTATTGAGATTTGCCATGGGTGCCCAGCCGTCCAAGCAGTAATTGGGATGCTACGAGAATTACGCAAGGCACTTTGTAAAAAACCTAGAAAATTCCTCATACCCGATTTACTTAATTACTTCCTTCAAAAGCCTTATAGATTCATCTAAATCAGATAATGACGGTTTAAGGGTTTCAACGGGAAGTCTCATATCGCCAAGATGAGTAGGAATTACTGACTTTGCAAAAGTCTTAAGTGTTCCAATAGCTCCACCAAATCCAGAAACTGAAACCAGTAATGGTGCAACTATCGACATTAGGGAATTTAAAAGCGTATCTGCCTCAGTTTTCTTGCCCAAATTCCAATCATCGTAGACTTGTCTCATTTGTTGAGGGAAAAAGTTCGCAATTCCACAGATTCCACCGCTAGCACCTATTTCTAACGCTTGAGTTAAAAGCGCATCGCTGCCAATGAGAACCTTGACATCATGGTTTCGATACCGCTTTGCTGACTCGATATCCCCGCTTGAGTCTTTTACGCCCCAAACTGGAACGCTTGAAGCAATCTCTGCGCTTATCGGTATAGAGCAAGCTGGGATATTGTAGGCAATTATCTGATGACTTGATTGATCCGTAACCCTCTGATAAAAATCCTTGAGGTTTTGATCGCTCACATTTTTGAAATAGCTAGGCGGTATAACCATGATGCCATCTAATGGAAGGTCCTGAGCAAAACTTAGATATTCTTCAACTTCTCCAAGACTATTGCAGATTAAAGTAGGGATTAGAGACATATCTTTTTTAATCTCTAACAGATCAAGAGTAATTCTCTCTTTCTCTCTAAGGCTTAAAGATGCACCTTCGCCAAAAGTTCCAAACGGCACCAATCCGCTTACATTATTTTCAATTAGCCACTGACCGTGCTCCCGAGTGGCTTTAAAGTCAACTGAATTATCATGATTAAAGGCTGTGAACTGTGGAACAAAAAGTCCGCTTAACATCTAGGGCCTCATTTCAAATAGAGTTTTAACCATCGAAGGTTCCAATTCAGAGACACTATTAACTCCAAGAAGTTTCATGGTTCGAGTCATCTGGCTTACCAAAATATCGAAGGTTTTTTCAACACCAGCCCGTCCACCAGCCATTAATCCATAAAGATATGCTCGCCCGATCCAAGCAAAATTGCCTCCACTGGCAAGACCTGCAATTACGTCTGCCCCATGCATAATTCCTGTATCAAAATGAATTGGGACTGATTTTCCTAATGCTTTGCGAGTTGGTGAAATTAGGTGGAAAGGCACTGGCGCACGATCAAGTTGTCGGCCGCCATGGTTTGAAAGCCAAACAGCCTCTGCTCCGTACTTTATCGCTTGTTTTGCATCATCAACATTTTGGACTCCCTTGACTATTAGTTTTCGCCCCCAAACTTTTCTGATCCACTTTAGATCATCAAAAGTCATGGTTGGATCAAACATCGTGTTCATTAATTCAGCCACTGTTCCATTCCATGACTCAAGTGAGGCAAAAGTCAGTGGTTCTTTCGTGAGAAAATTCCACCACCAAGATGTTCGTGGAGCTGCATTTAGAAGAGTTTTGGCAGTTAACGTAGGTGGAACCGTTAATCCATTTCTAATATCGCGAAGTCTTGCTCCCGCAACCTGTGCATCAACCGTTAAAACTAGACCATCGAAACCAGCCCTCTCGGCTCTCTCAATTAGACTCAGGCTTCGTTCGCGATCGCGCCATAGGTAGAGTTGAAACCAGTTACTACCATCTGGCGAAGACTTTGAAATTTCCTCAATCGAGGTTGTTCCCATGGTGGAGAGACAGAACGGTGCACCATATTTAGAGGCAACTTGTGCACCTGCAATCTCGCCAGCTGTATTCATCATTCTAGTAAAACCAGTTGGCGCGATACCCAAAGGAATCTTCATGTCTCTACCAAAGAGCTCCACACTTAAATCAGCTCTTTCTACGTTTCTCAAGATTCTAGGTTGGAACTCGATATTTTCGAATGCTTGCCTTGCCCTATTTAATGAAATTTCTTGGTCTGCAGCGCCATCTGTGTAGTCAAAAGGCCCAATTGGTGTGCGCCGCTTAGCAATGCTTCGAAGATCATAGATTGTAAGTGCTTTATTCAATCGACGAGTTTTTGGGTTAAAGATTGGCCTGCGAAATCTCATCAATTGTTTGAGATTTTTTATCCTGCTAGCGGTAGTCATTTACTTATTCCCATCTCTTGAGATCTCTGATAACAAAGATTCTTGTGAAGAAATAAACTTCTTATAATTTCTATTTGCATACTCAACATCAAGTTGAGTTGCATTTTTTGACACAGCTGCCACCGATAGCGAAAAAAAGCCCTTGCTGAGATTTTTTGTAATCATCGTATAAGCCAGCATTGCAGCGCCTCTGGTGGTTATATCTGGGTCCTCATAACGCAAGAGTGAGCGTCCAAGAGTTCTAGATCGAACACTTTCCCATCTGAGGTCATTGCCAGCGTGCCCTCCAAGAACCACTTCGTCACTATGGGTTTTAGTTAGTCTTTCACTTTCTTCAATAACTTGTCTCTCTGCCCATGAGATACCTTCCATAACAGCACGGGCAAAACTTGATTGATTATGAGATATGTCTATGTCAACTAATCTACCTCGAATATCACTGCGCCACAGTGGTGCACGCTCACCACTCATATAGGGCAAAAAGGTTGGAGCTGAATCACCCTGATCTGCGCTCCCGCTAGAAATTAACTCCTCCTCGCTAATCTTTAGCACATTAGCCATCCAAGAGATTGCGCCACCACTCATTTGAGTTGGTCCATAGGTGACAGCAAGAGGGGAACAACTAGTAGGAATAACATAAAGATTTGCCCCATCTTCTGGAGAATTTGGACTCGATGTTCCGACAATTGCTGAAGTTCCGGTGATAATAAAACTTGTTGGTCGCTGCATCACACCAAGTGCAAACATGGCGGACATTGCATCAGACCAGCCTACGCTCACTGGAATTCCGCTGGGAAAACCAAAGTGATCAGCGCTGTAATCTGAAGTTTCTCCGCGACTCTCATAACCCATAGCTAGTTCAGGAACAACTTCTTTGCCCCAGCCAACATATTCAAGAAGTTGATCAATAGGCTCTAAAGTTTGGACGTTGCAAAGACCTTTTGATGACCAAGGATCTGAAATTGCTTTCCCAGTGATATGGAAACCTAAAAAGTCCTTAGGTTGAAGAATCCAGCGCGTATTGGCAATAACATCTGGAAAGTTTCTCGAGAGCCAAAAGAGTTTAGCGGGACATGCAGACGCCGCCCAAGGGAGAGAAGTTCCAACTATATTTATGGGATTTCCAAAGCGCTCTGCAAGATCTTTTGCTTCTCTTTCTGCTCTACTGTCCTGCCAGATCAAAGCTGGTGATGTTGGATTACCTTTATTATCAATGCAAATTACTGTCGGTGTCTGACCTGATAAGCCGATTGCAATGACATCATTTACTAATTCTTGATTACGTTTTACAAGTTGTTGCACAGCAGAGAGATAGTCCAAAGGGTCTTGTTCGGCGCCCTTACCTACTCTGGTGACCTTTAACTTAATTTCATCTCGTAGGAGGAATTTGCTACTTGGCTCTAGAAATAGCGCCTTTACTGAAGATGTTCCAACATCAATTCCTAAAACAAGCTGCCTAGCCAACTTTGCTCCAGCGAATCTTTGCATCTTTACGCTTAGTGATCTCAGGTCTTAGTGAAGTACCTAGGCCAGGCTTATCTTGAGGTCTTAAGTAGCCATTTTCGTAAATTGGTAGATCCGTCAACATCTCTGCATACCAACCATAATAAAAAGCGCGGACCATTTCCTGCAGTTCTATTCCTGGATGGGAAACAGCTAAGTGAGTTCCAACTGTTAGAACTACGGGACCTGTGCAATCGTGAGGAGCCACAGGAACACCATAGGTTGAAGCTAATCCAAGTACATATCGAGCTTCTGTAATGCCTCCTGCCCAGCCTGGGTCAAACATTAGATGATCTACCGCTCGGGAAGACAGGAGTCGCAGGTAATCCCATCTAGTTCCAGTGGTTTCACCCACGGTTACCGGGATATTTGTAGATTGCTTAAACCTAATCAGCGCCTCGGTTGATTCATGCCTTAAAGCATCTTCTATCCAGAAAAGATCAAACTCTTCTACTGACTTTGCAATTACAGATGCTGCTGGCGCAGACCAAAGGGAGTGCATTTCAAGCATAATGTCAAAATCATTACCAGCAGCGTTACGTGCCCTCTCAATAATTCTGCGACCTTCAGCTAAATCCTTCTTATCTATTGTTTGACCACCGCTACGCATGGCAGCCTCATCAAACGGCCAAATCTTCATCGCCGTCATTCCCATCTGTTTAAGACTAGCCACCAAAGCTTCAGGCTCATTCAAAAATGCAATTAGATCTTCAAATTCATTTCCAGTTGGAATTCCAATTTGTGCCTTGCGATTTCGGTCAATGTTTGAAGAACCTTTTGCATAAGCACTGCCAGCGCAAGTGTTATAGGCACGAATGCTATGACGAACCTTTCCGCCCATCAGTTGGTAAATTGGTTGTCCAGTTGCCTGTCCCAAAATGTCCCATAGCGCTATGTCCAGCGATGATGCACCGCGCACTGCTACGCCAGATCCAGCAAATCCAATAAAATCTTGATGAAGAGTTTCATGAATTGAGGTAATTGCCAGAGGATCTTTGCCAATCAATCGAGGCGCTATGGACTCATGAATAAAAGCTTCAACCGCTTCAACTCCAACACAATTTTCTCCAAGACCAACTATTCCTTCATCAGTATGAATCTGCAGAAAAAGAATTGCTGGATATTCTTCAAGACGAATAGTCTCAATACCAACTACCTTCATCTTGGCTCTCCTTTATTGAGACTAGAGTGAGTATTGATTTCTGGTAGATCGACCGATACCCTCAAGTTGTTAATTGTTAACGATTTTGCAGCGGAGGTCAAGAGTTTTATGTCCGATCCAGTTGAAAATATCCAAGTAGAGCGCTCCAAGATGATGGATTGTGCATCCTCAATCCTCATCAAAGTTGGCACTCCCAAAGCACATGCAATTTCTGTTGCAGATTCGTTAGTGCAAGCACAAGAAGCTGGCCATGCCTCACACGGAGTAATCCGCCTAATTGAATATACAAATTTCGTAAAACAGGGCACGGTCATTCCAAAATCTGAACCGGAGATAGTCTCTGAGCGGGGTGCTAGCGTTGTAATTGATGGAAAGTGGGGCTGGGGACAAATTGCCTGCAAGTTTGCACTCCAAGTTGCTCAAGAAAAAGTAAAGGAGCTTGGAACAGTAAGCCTTACGGTGCGCTCGGTTAACCATATCGGACGACTTGGTGAATACGTTGAGCGTTTAGCAGAATCGAATTTGGTTTCTCTTATGTGGTGTAACTCAGATCCATCTGTTGCAGCTTACGCAGGACGAGAGCGCCTCTTTGGAACAAATCCATTTGCGGCAGGAATTCCAACTCCCAGTAAGCCGATTGTTATAGATTTTGCAACTGCCGCTTCAGCAGAAGGCAAACTCCGTGTTGCTCGAGCTAATAAACAAAGCATTGGTCCTGGGATTGTGATTGATAAAGATGGAAATGAAAGTCTTGATCCTCAAGCATTCTATGATGGAGGAGCGTTACTTCCCTTTGGAGGGCATAAGGGTTATTGCCTCTCCCTCATGATTGAACTACTTGGTGGCGGACTCTCAGGCGGACACCCCTCAACTAGCTCACGCTACTTACGAGGAAATGGAACTGTCCTCATTGTGATGGATCCTGAATTTTTTGTTCCAAGAGATTCTTTTTTTCAAGATATCTCCGAGTCTAAGAATAGGATTGCAAACACAGCTCGAGTAAAGCCTGATCAGCCGGTTCTTCTTCCAGGAGAAATTGAGAATCTTCAACGCCAGAAAAACCAGCCTGTGATAGCCATTTCTAGCGCTATTTGGAAGAGTATCTTGGAACTGGAGAAATCACTTTAACTATCTCTTCTTGCCTTTGCCCACTGGAGTAATGGGATCCTCGGTAAAGTGTTTTGAAACACGTTCGAATCCAAGACTCATGTGAGTCTTTATCAAATCTTTTGCAGAGTCAACTTTTTTAGACTTAACCACGTCAAGAATTTTCTGATGATCGAGCTCCCACTTGGGCATGTACTTCTGTTTATTTACTTTATCCTCACGGGACCAGCTATACATCAAGAAGGCATGAATCTGTGAGCGCAGATTTTCCCAAGCTCTAAGAAGTCTCTCGTGGTGAGCTGCCTGAAATAAAGCGGTATGAAAGTCCAAATCAATTTTGCTAACTTCTTTGGGAGTTCGCTGCTTCTCACTGAGCCTGTGATAGTGACCAAGAATTTCTTCCATGACCGCTAGATCTGCAGAGGTCGCGTTCTTGCATGCCCATTCCATTGCTAGCTCTTCCAAAACTCTGCGCAACGAATAAATCTCTTCTAAGTCTTGCCGATTCCAAGAGGCGATTCGTGCGCCTTTATGTCTCTCGATTGAGACTAGACCTTCTCGCTCTAAGCGCATTAGAGCTTCACGGACTGGGCCGCGAGAAACACCCATCTGCTCTGCTAAGTCATCTTCAGCTAGGCGACGACCAGGTTCGAGTTCATGGGAGACAATTGCATCTCGCAGGTCATCTGTAACTACATCGGCTAATACTCTTCTTGACGCAATTCCCAATGAGAGAGGACGCTCAGCCATAAGTACTCCTGTTGTTGTTTGTAAACAATAACAGTACCGCCTAGTTGTAATTTGGCAATAGGTATTGAACGGCCTTTATTTAATTTCTAGTAAAGACCTAGATTTCCCCCTGCATTGAAGGCAAGGTTTCCTCCGTCTACAGGCAGAATTATGCCGGTTATCATGGCGGAGGCATCACTTGCCAAAAAGTGAACCGCGTTTGCAATATCTTCTGGCTCAGCCACTCGGCCTAACGGAATGCCTTGAAGTAAGCGAGACATCAAAACTTGGGCCTTCTCGCCCTCGGTCTCAACCCATCTGCGCCATCCAGGAGTATTAACTGAGCACGGCTGAATGGCATTGACCCTTATGTTTGCCGTAGCCCATTCAATTGCTAATTCCTTAGTCATTTGGATGACGCCACCTTTAGCAGTGCTGTAAACAAAGTTCCCACGACCAATAGCAGAACTTCCCGCGATGGAAGCTATGTTAACTACAGCAGCTGGCTTCCGAGCTTTTAGAATCAATTTTGAGAACTCACGAGCATTAAGGAAGTACCCTTTGAGCGATGTATCCATCACCCGATCCCAATCTGCAACTGAAGTATCTTGGGGCGGAGTATGAATTCCCTGCGCCGCATTATTAATCAAAATATCTGGTATCCCGATATTATTAGAAATTGCTTTAAAAATCGCTATGACATCTTCTTCCTTGCTCGTGTTTCCCACATAAGTGTGAACCTTGATATTCCTAGATTCCAATTCGCCTTTGAGTCTAGCAAGTCCATTTTCATCGACATCTGTTGCAATAATTGTTGCCCCAGCCCCGCCTAGTTGATGACAGGTTGCAGAGCCGATTCCGCCAGCGCCTCCAGTAATCACAACAGTCTTGCTGGTTAGATCAAAAACGTTTGTCGTCATGGCATTGCTCTCTCTAGTAGGACATTACTTTTTTAACAGCTTCAACTAAATCATTTACTGAGGGAATTGCAGCTTCTGACATTTGAGGGTTGGCACTTAGCGGGGCTCGAGCTGCGCCAACTCGAATAATCGGACCCTTTAAATGCTTAAAATTAGCTTCACTGGCGGTTGCAGCTATCTCTGCTGTAATGGACCCAAACATTGGGGCCTCGTCAGCTACTACTACGCGGCCAAACTTTTGGACAGTTTCATTTATTGTGTCAGTATCTAACGGATATAAAGTACGCAAATCAATGATTTCAACATCAA
Organism: Actinomycetota bacterium; assembly: GCA_005777515.1. GTDB lineage: Bacteria > Actinomycetota > Actinomycetes > Nanopelagicales > Nanopelagicaceae > MAG-120802. Next base: position 10,438 of record SXMA01000009.1, read on the forward strand.
TACCTTGTTCAGCCAAGTTTTGAGCGGCTTTTTGGGCGCTAACTATGGTGTAGCCATATGAGATTATCGCCGCATCTTTACCTGACTTAACTTTGTTAGCACTCCCAAAAGGTATAAACGTATTCTCATCACCTATTTCACCGCGGACACCAGATAATTTTTTGTGCATTAAGAAAATGACTGGATCGGGGCTGCGAAGTGCAGTCTTGATTAAACCCTTAACATCATAGGCTCTTGAAGGTACTGCTACAGAAAGACCGGCTGTATGAGCAAATAGAGACTCCAGAGAATTACAGTGATGCGCTCCGCCTAGGGCAACTCCTGAAGTTGCTCGAATTACCAAAGGCACGGGTCGGTTAAACATAAACCGAATTTTTGCTGCCTGGTTGATGATTTCATCCATAGCACCTAAAGAGAAATCTATGAAGTTTAAGTCAATTATTGGATGACACCCATACATTGCAGATCCAAGTCCTGCAGCAACCATGGCAGCTTCAGAAATGGGAGAGTCCTTTACTCTATCTACGCCAAACTCCTGCGCAATTCCTTTGACTTGAGCAAAGTGTCCGCCGCGTTCAACTAGATCAGTTCCCAAAATGAAAATATTGGGATTTAACTTCATCTCCTCGCGTACACCGGATTGAAACGCCTCCGAGTATGTTGGATTTTGTTGCGTTGTTGGAGTTGTTGGCGTTGTTGTGCTCACTTGCTCGCCCCCAATAGTCCAGAATCGACCCCATCTAATATTGTCGAAACATCTGGAAGTGGGGATTTTTCAGCAAAGTCAACTGCCTCTTCAATCTCTTTGGCAACAGAGTTAATCATTGCCTCATAATCTGCTTGCGTAAGGGCGCCTTCCGAAATCAATTTGGCGCTGAAGCGATCTATTGGATCACGATGGGATCGCCAATCTGCAATCTCTTCTTGTGTGCGGTATTGGCCCTTCTCCCCAACATTATGCCCGTAATATCTATAGGTAAGAGCGTTGATAAAGGTCGGGCCCTCGCCGGCCAGAGCGCGATTTCGAGCCTCCAATGTGTACTTATGCACCTCTTCAACATCTTGACCATCGATTGTGAATGAAGGTAGTCCAAATCCTGCGCCGCGCTTGGCAATGTCATTACCACCAGTTACGCGCTCAACGAAAGTTTCGACTGCATACTGGTTGTTATCTACAATGATAATTAATGGAAGTTTATAAATCACTGCCATATTTACTGCTTCCCAAGTTCTGCCAGTATTTACGCCACCATCACCGACAAAACCAACAGCTACTTTCTTGTGGCCCATTTGCTTAATTCCCACTGCGGCGCCCATGGCAATTCCAACTCCAGCACCAACAATTCCGTTTCCACCAAAGTGTCCATTTTCTACATCTGCAAGGTGCATAGAAGCGCCCCGTCCCCCAGAACATCCCGTAGCTTTTGTGAATAGCTCGGCCATGACAATATTGACTGGCATACCTTTGGCAATAGTGTGATGGTGAGAACGATGTGTTGTTGCAATTACATCTTTAGGATCGAGTGCCGACATGACCCCTACGGCAACTGCTTCCTGTCCTGAAGAATTGTGCATGCCGCCTGGAACTTTGCCCCTTAGCGTCAATTTATCTGCTGTCTCTTCAAAATTTCTAATCAAAAGCATCTGACGAAGGGTCTCTTTACCCCACTTACTATCGGTAGTCATGATTACTCACTCTCCCCTGGCGCTAGAACAACTGCAATTGTTTGACCAGCCGGTACTTCACTGTTAATTGCATAACGATGTGCCCCGAGGGTTCCTGAAGTTTCACAGGTGAGGTCCATGGTGGTCTTGTCTGTTTCAATAATGGCAATAACATCACCGGCAGTTACCTGATCTCCTGGATTTTTAAGCCATTCCAGTAGAACGACATTGTCCATAGCCATTCCAACAGCCGGTACAAATACTTCTTCCATTCCTACTCCATTTCCTAGAAGGGACCTACGGCAAATTTTCCATTTAGTTGATTACTTCCACCGAGAAAGGCAAGCACATCGCGCACTCCCCACTCCATTAGTCGAGGCCCAGCGCTCTGGGAATACCATGCAATGTGCGGCGTTAGAACTAGATTTTTTGTTATACGCAATATTGAATTATCTGGAAGCGGCTCGGTTTCAAATACATCTAACCCTGCTCCATCTAAGTGTCCGCTATTTAAAGCAGCAACAAGGGCATCTTCATCGATTAATCCACCGCGCGATACATTTACTAAAATAGATTTCTCAGGCATTAAAGCTAACTCTCGAGCTCCAATCATGTGGTGCGTTGACTTCATATATGGCGCGTGAAGGCTGACAACCTGTGATTGACCAAGTAGTTCATCAAGACTACTAACCATTTTTACTCCTGGGATTGTGCCCGTCACTGCAGGGTCAAATCCGACAATGGAGCGAAATAATGGTTTAGCTTTCTCAATCAAATTTTGTCCAATTCGCCCACAACCAACAACGCCAAGAGTTGAATCCTGAAGTGATGCAATGTGTGCCACTTTTGGGGCTGGTATCCACTCTGAATTCTTAATTCCGTTATTAGCTTGAATGACTCCACGGTGCAAAGTCATAATCATTGCAAGTGCATGATTTGCCACTTCATTGAAGGCGTATGTTGGTTGAAAAATTACGGGAGTTTGGCGTGCCCTAGCAGCGTCGAGGTCAATGTTATCTAGCCCAACTCCCAGTCGCCCGATACAGCGAATACTTTTAGGCAGGGCTGCAATTTTTTCTGCGGTGAGTTTGTGAAGTGCAACAATAATTGCATCACATCCCTCTGTTCCCTCAACCGTTGATGTAACTGAATCAGTGTTAACTTCCTGATATTCAAATCCAAATTGTTGCGAAAGGCTCTTAACCCAATCAGACCCTGCCGCAGTTCCCTGCCCAAAGGCGAGTTTCACCTAGATCCCCCATCTAGAAATTAGTTCTCCTAAATCAGTATTGCGTTTACTGTATACAATCCTGGGCCAGAAGGATAGGGTTTTGCAAGAACTTTATTCGGTGTTCGGCCATCTTTTGGTCAGAGGAGAATTGCAATGTCACTTCCATTACCGCGTCCAGGCAAAGTTATTGCTGTTGGGTTGAATTACCGCGACCACGCAAAAGAGGCGAACGTTCCACTTCCTACCATACCCATTTTATTTACCAAATGGACAACATCTCTAATCGAGCCTGAGGCCAGCATTGTTATCCCAAAGGGTGTAACGCAATGCGATTGGGAGGCTGAACTTGCTGTAGTTATTGGAAAAACTGCCTCCAGAGTTTCAGAATCA
>SXMA01000047.1 GCA_005777515.1 Actinomycetota bacterium
GTTACCGGCTGGGAGCATTGGATTGATGAGGCTCACACGGTTGGAGATTTGATTGGCAGAAGCGCTCTTGGAGCAGGGCCAGGTCAAGTACTGGCCTGTGATACAACTTCAGTAAATCTTTATCAATTAGCGCTAGCAGCCGTTAAGGCAAGGCCGAATAGAAAAACCATAATAATTGATGCAGCTAACTTCCCAACCGATAGATACATCATGCAAGGAATTGCCAAGAGTCTAGGTTTGAACCTGATCACAATTAATAATGAAGATAGCGCAATTAGTGAAAATGAATTGATAACGCCAGAGTTACTTAAAAGATATCTATCAGATGATGTGGCCTTAGTTTCACTTCAGGTTGTGCAATATAGATCAGGTGCGAGGCAAGACATAAAAACTCTTACTGAATTAGTAAAGAGTTATGGCGCCTTGATGCTTTGGGATGCAGCTCACGCGGTGGGCTCAGTAGTCCTTGACTTTGATAGAAATGGTGTAGATCTTGCAGTTGGGTGCACCTACAAATATGGAAACTCAGGACCAGGCGCTCCTGCCTGGCTCTATGTTTCAAAAGGAATCCAGAGAGAGCTGCAAGTTCCTATTCAAGGCTGGTTTGCCCAGCGAGATCAATTTGCTATGGGTGCAAATTTTGAGAGAGTTGAAAGTATTAGAGGATTCCAAATAGCAAGTCCTTCACTTATGGGATTGCGATGCGTAAAGAGCGCATTTGCGATGATTGAAGAGGCTGGAATTACCGCAATCGAAGCAAAAGCAGCTAGCGGAACTCAAATGATGATTGAGCTCTATGAAAAGTGGTTAGCGCCTCTTGGATTTACCTTAAATACGCCAAAGACTGCAAGTACACGTGGCGGCCATATTTCTCTCTGTCATCCAGAGGCAAGCAAAATAGCAATCGCGCTTCGCAAATATGCCAATGTAATTCCAGACTATCGCGCTCCAAATTCAATTAGAGTTGCAATCTCGCCGTTAGTGAACTCCTATGTTGAGGTCTATGACGGATTTCAAAGAATTAGAGATCTAGTCAGTACCCGCCAATATGAAAAAATTGATGATGGGCAGGTTCGAGTCACATGAGTGAAAATCACGATGCAGCCCTTACCTACAGCTCTTACTTAAAAGTTGATGAACTTCTAAAACTTCAGCAACCTCTCTCAGAAGGCCCAGAGCATGATGAGTTGTTATTCATTGTTATTCATCAAACCTATGAGCTCTGGTTTAAAGAATTGATTCACGAATTTCTTGCCGCTCAGAGAAGTCTTGAATCGGGCGATACCCACTACTCACTCGCAATTCTTGGTCGAATTCGAACCATTATGAAGATATGCGTTGCTCAGATAGACATTCTTGAGACGATGACCCCCCTTCAATTTAATTCATTCCGTGATCGCCTAGGGGCCTCCAGCGGTTTTCAATCGGCGCAGTTTCGACAAATTGAAGCAATTCTTGGAAGACGTGATCCAAAGGCTGCAGCACACTTATTGCCTGCGGATAAGAAGTTTGTTGAAGATTTAATGCGTGCGCCATCGCTCTGGGATAGCGCACTTAGATATGTAGATAGCAGAGGTTTTAAAATTGCAACAGAAATTCTGAAACGCGATTTTAGCTTGGCTTATCAAGCAAACGATAAAGTGCAAGAGGCTCTCCTTGATCTTCACAGAAAAGATCCTGAAGGATCTCTTATCTGTGAGCGTCTAGTTGATATCGATGAGGGCTTGCAGGAGTGGCGCTACCGCCATGTAAAAATGGTTGAGAGAACTATTGGACATAAGAGTGGGACTGGTGGTTCAAGTGGCGCTAGTTATCTTGCTTCAACTCTATTTAATCCAGTATTTCCTGATCTCTGGCAGATTAGAAGTAAGTTCTAGGCTTTTGTAAGTTTGAGGCTAAGACCGAGTTCTTGTTCACTTGGTTTTAGCTTTGAATCTCGCTCAAATGAGAGAGCAAGGACTTCCTCGCTTATCCAGGAAGCTCCAGATTCGATTGCCTTTGAAGACTGCTCATCAGAGTTCCACTTAACATGGATGCGATCACTCACATCAAAACCTGATGCTTTTCGCTCATCTTGGATGGCGCGAATTGCCTCCCTGACTATGCCTTTCGCAATTAACTCATCAGTTAGATTTAAATCCAGCGCAACGCTCTCTCCCGTGTGTGATGCCACAGCCCACCCGGTTCTTGGAGTCTCAGTAATCACCAGATCCTCTTCAGTGATTTCTGCAGTTTTCTGGCCATAAGTTATCTGAGCCCTGCCACTATTTCTTACCTTGCTTACTAATTCTTGGGCGCTTGATGAGGTAATCGCTTTTGATAGCTCTTGCACCTCGCCACCAAATTTTGCGCCAAGGGATCTGAAGTTAGCCTTGATGGAGATATCCACTAAATCTGCTCCAGCGCTTGCAAGATCATCTAAGGATTCAACATTTAACTCATCTGAGATCTGTTCTCGCAGTTCAACAGAGAGCAACTTCCACCCCGGCGCAGCAATTAGCGCTCGTGATAGTGGTTGGCGAATCTTGACTCCAGATTGCGCTCTTGATGCCCGACCGAGTTCGACAAGTCTTCTAGTTAAGGCAACTGACTTTGATAGCTCCTTATCAATTAATGAAGTATCACTAGCTGGAAAATCAGCTAGATGAACTGAGATAGGACCATCTTTTTCAACTACCCGAATCAATTTCTGCCAGACATGTTCGGTAATAAATGGAACCATCGGTGCCATAAGAAGTGTGACATTTTTAAGGCAGTGATGCAGCGTTGAAAGGGCTGCACTATCGCCATCCCAGAACCTTCTTCTTGATCTTCTTACATACCAGTTTGATAAGTCATCGATAAATGTGGCAATGGCAGTTCCAGCTTGCTGTGAATCAAAATCGCTTAGAGCTTGATCTACCGTTGCAATCAATTGATTAAGTTCACTCAAAATCCAACGATCCATAGTTGAGAGATTGCTGGTCTTGGTAATAGGTATTGGTGAGTAATTAGCGGCTGAGGCATAGAGCGTTAAGAAGGAGACTGTGTTCCAATAGGTAAGTAGCGTTTTTCTGACAACTTCAGAGATTGCATCATGGCCAACTCGTCGGGCGCTCCAGGGAGAACCAGCTGCGAGCATGTACCAACGAACTGCATCAGCTCCATGTTTATCCATTAGAGCCATTGGCTCCAATACATTTCCTAGATGCTTACTCATCTTTCGTCCATCTTTATCCAAAATGTGGCCAAGGCAGAGCACCGTTTTATAGGAGGATTTATCAAATACTAAAGTTCCAATGGCCATCAAGGTGTAGAACCATCCACGAGTTTGATCAATCGCCTCGCATATGAAATCAGCAGGGTAGGCCTCTTTGAATTTTTCTTCCGAGCCTTGCTTATGAGGATATCCCCACTGCGCAAAGGGCATAGCACCTGAGTCATACCAGCAATCAATAACTTCTGGGGTTCTCACCATTTGCGAGGAGCAAGTAAGACATTTAAATACAATCTCATCAACAAATGGACGATGGAGTTCAAGGTCTGTTAAATCCTTTCCATAACGGCTCTGTAATTGGGCTTTCGAAGCAAAGGCTTCCTCATGTTTATTCTCGCATCTCCAGATTGGAAGGGGAGTGCCCCAATAGCGATTGCGTGAGAGAGCCCAATCGATATTGTTATTGAGCCAATCGCCATAGCGACCATTTTTAATTGTCTCAGGATGCCAATCAGTTGAGGTATTTTCTCGAAGTAAAGCATCTTTGATCTTGGTAGTTCTGACATACCAAGAAGGTTGCGCGTAATAGATAAGGGGAGTGTGGCATCTCCAGCAATGCGGATAGGAGTGTTCATATTGCTGGTGCTTATAGAGTGATCCAGATTTCTTAAGCTCTTTAATTAGGACCTTATCTGCCTGTTTAAAAAACATTCCTCCAACAGTTGCAATTCCTGATTCAAATTCACCATTTGGGGCGATGGGATTTACAACCGGCAAGCCATATTTACGGCAGGTTTGCAAGTCATCTGCGCCAAAGGCTGGGGCTTGATGGACTAA
>SXMA01000048.1 GCA_005777515.1 Actinomycetota bacterium
ATCACAGCTTTTTGGGCAAATTCACTTAAGTTTTTCGCTCCAGCATATGTGCAAGATGATCTAAGCCCAGCAATGATTTCATCAATCAAATCTTCAACTCCAGGACGAATTGGATCTAAATACATGCGAGAGGTTGAAATACCCTCTTCATGCAACGCTTTTCTAGCCCGTTCAAATGCATCTTCACTTGATGTTCTAGCTGCTACCGCTCTAGCAGATGCCATTCCGAAAGACTCTTTATATAACCGACCCGCAGAATCAACTCTTAAATCACTTGGAGATTCATAAGTTCCGGCAAACCATGAACCAACCATCACGCATGATGCGCCAGCAGCAAGTGCTAGGGCGACATCTCTTGGATGTCTGATTCCGCCATCTGCCCAGATATGTTTTCCAAGTTTTCTTGCAGCCTCTGCGCACTCCATCACTGCCGAAAATTGTGGTCTGCCAACTCCAGTCTGCATTCTGGTTGTGCACATCGCGCCAGGTCCAACCCCAACTTTGACTATATCTGCCCCTGCTTCAATTAAATCTTTAACACCTTCTGCAGTAACAACATTGCCAGCGACGACTGGAATAGATGGGTTTAATGAGCGGACAGCCTTTAAGGCATCAATCATCTTCTCCTGGTGGCCATGGGCAGTATCAAGAACTAATAGATCAACTCCTGCTCTCATTAATTCTGCCGCTTTTGTCTTCACATCTCCATTAACTCCAAGTGCGGCGCCAATTCTTAATCGCCGCTGATTATCAAGCGCTGGTTTATATAGCGTTGCCCGTAGCGCGCCGACTTTGGTGATGATTCCAATTAAGTTTCCACTGCCATCAACTACTGGAGCAAGGCGGCGATTCTTCTCTGTTAATAAATCAAAGGCCTGCCGCGCGCTAACAGAGCTTGGAATTACCATTAAATCCTTGGACATAATTCTGCTTAATTGAGTGAAGCGATCGGCGCCCTCCCAATCCTCTTCCATCACAATTCCCAGTGGCTTATTGTTTTCAACCACCACGATCGCGCCATGAGCCCTCTTATGAATGAGAGATGCGGCATCAGCAACGGTTTGCTCGGGCGTTAGAGTAATTGGAGTATCAAAGAGAATATCTCTGGATTTAATCCATGAGATAACTTCGGTGACTACATCAATCGGAATATCTTGCGGGATAACACTAAGGCCACCGCGCCGTGAAACAGTCTCTGCCATTCTTCTGCCAGAAATCGCAGTCATGTTGGCAACCACTAATGGAATCGTGGCGCCGGTGTTATCTAAAGTATTTAAGTCAACATCCATACGACTACTAATGCTAGAGCGCGACGGAATCATAAAGACATCGTCGTAGGTGAGATCGTGATTTGGTTGATGTATTAACCGCACGTAGCCGAACTATAGACCTACTAGGGCGCGATAGGATAAAACAATGTCTGAAGCCCTTATCTCTGCCCGAGGCTTAACTAAACGCTATGGGGATTTCACAGCCGTAGATGCCATCGACTTTGATGTCGCCAAAGGCGAGTCATTTGGTCTCCTCGGTCCAAATGGAGCTGGTAAGTCAACAACTATGCGAATTATCGCTGCCACCTCCCAGCGCACCTCAGGAACAATCACAATTTTAGGAAGAGATCCTGAAGAACATGGCCCACAAATTAGGGCACACCTAGGCGTTGTTCCTCAGCAAGATAATCTGGATACTGAACTAACCGTTACTGAAAACTTATTTATTTATGGACGCTACTTCGGGCTAGGCAAAAGGTTTATCCGCACCAAAATAGAAGAGCTATTGGAGTTTGCGCAATTAGAAGAAAAACGTGATGTGAAAGTCGATGCGTTAAGTGGTGGAATGAAGCGTCGATTAACAATTGCTAGAGCCTTGGTTAGCGAACCTGACATTTTGATGCTTGATGAGCCAACGACTGGCCTTGACCCCCAGGCGCGTCACATTCTCTGGGATAGGTTGTTTCGCCTCAAAGAATTAGGCGTGACTTTAGTTATTACTACTCACTTCATGGATGAAGCAGAGCAACTCTGTGATCGCCTGGTTGTAATGGATAAAGGCAAAATCATGGCTGAGGGTTCCCCACTGGAGTTAATCAAGACTTACTCAACAAAAGAAGTTCTGGAAGTGCGCTTTGGTTCTGATAGGAATAAGGAAATTGCTCCAACGCTTAGGGCTATGTGCTCTCGGATGGAGGAATTGCCAGATCGAATCTTGATGTATGTTGAAGATGGCGAAGCTCTGCTGGAAGAAATACTAAACAAAAAGCTTCACCCCACTACCTCTCTGGTTCGTCGCAGCTCACTCGAAGATGTTTTCCTTCGCCTAACTGGAAGAACCTTGATCGAATGAATTCTGGTATCAACGTTGCTAAGGTGCGAAGCATTGGAGCTATCTATGTAGCAGAGGCGCGTATGTCAGCGATGCTTAAATGGAAAGGCATCATTGCGATTGTCGCAATTGGCAATCCACTCTTTTATCTAGTTGCTATTGGTATCGGAGTTGGCGTTTTAGTAAGTGAGAATTCGGGAACTTCTGGGACCGGCGGAGTTGAATATATAACCTTTATCGCACCAGCCCTCCTTGCAAGTGCTGCAATTACTGGAGCTTTGGATGAAGCAATGTTTCCAGTAATGGAGGGCTTTAAGTGGAGAAAACTCTTTTATGCAATGAATGCCACACCGATTACTGGTCCACAAATTGCACTTGGTGTTTTTATCGCCGCTTTGGCTCGAGTTGCCTTTACAGTGATTTGTTATTGGGCCGTCCTTATTGCATTTGGAGTAATGAGTGTTGAACAATCTTGGGATGTAATACCGGTAACGATATTTGCAGCAGGAGCATTTGCAGCGATTATCATGGGAATTACCGCCAAGGTTAAAAATGATGATTACTTCATGACTGTTCTTGGACGCCTAATAATCATGCCAATGTTTCTCTTCTCAGGCACATTTTTCCCGCTCAACACGATGCCTATCTATCTGCAGCCTATTGGTTGGATCTCACCGCTATGGCATGCAACAGAACTTGGCAGACATTTCTCATACGGATACTCAATTAGTGCTCAAATGTTGGTCATCCACTTCGCATTTCTGCTTGCTCTACTTATCTGCGGCTTTGCACTCGCCAATAGAACATTCACCACGAGGTTGACTAAATGAGTAACGCAGTTGCAATTGCAGATGCCAGAGCCAACCGTGTTGGTCATCAGCTTTATGCTGGACGTGCTCGAGCCATTCTTGAGAGATCGTTAATTGCTCTTCGCTCCTCAACCTGGGTTCCGGTAGCCACAGGCTTTGTTGAGCCAGTGCTCTATCTGCTTGCTTTTGGCTATGGGATGGGCGAGCTAATTGGAAACGTGACTCTGGGAGATAAAACTATTGATTACACAGTTTTTATCGCCCCAGGCTTGCTTGCAACTAGCGCCATGAATGGAGCGATTTATGACTCAACCTGGAATGTTTTCTTTAAATTAAATGAAAGTAAGCTTTATCAAGGAATGCTGGCAACACCGCTTGGGCCACTTGATGTTGCTCTTGGCGAAATCATCTGGGCGCTATTTCGCGGTTTGAGTTATGCCATTGCCTTCCTTGCTATCACTGCGCCCCTTGGTCTAGTTCCTGGCGTATCAGCAGTTTTGGCAATTCCAGCAGCAGTATTTATTGCCTTTGGCTTTGCCTCATTTGGTATGGCTATTACCTCTTACTTTAAAACCTATCAGCAGATGGGAATGATAAATATCGTCCTGCTGCCACTCTTTCTATTTTCAGGATCTCTCTATCCAATATCTGTCTATCCAGATTGGTTGGAGTTCTTAATTCAGTTAATGCCTTCCTGGCACGGAATCGAACTAGTGCGCGATGTTTGGTTTGGTAATTTTGATTCAGGAACATTGCTACACATTTTTTATTTTCTAGTAATGATTATTTGTGGGCTTTATTTCACAACACGCAGACTTCGTGATTTATTCATGCGATAAACACGCATGAAATATCTATTTGTTGACGGAACTTTGGGGTCGGGGGTAGACTTCAGGAAAGTTTGATTAACGAATAGGGGCGTGGTACCAACAAATCGGATCTTTTGATCCGTATTTGGGAAGTCCAGACCAATCCCATGTTCAATAAAACTCATCACGCGGAAACATTTAGATCAACTCCTTATAAAACTAAACCAATCTCTGCTGCTCGCATAAATGAGCTCTTGGAAATAGAGAAAGAAAAGTTTGCAAAACTTGCTCCAGAATCTGGCGTGGAAAATAGGCGCGCCTCGCAAGTAACTCCAAAAGGCGTAGCTTCGAGTTTCCAGCACTGGGATCCATATCCAATTTCAATTGTTGCTGCCAAAGGAGCCTGGCTAACCGATGTTGATGGTCGGCAGATGCTCGATCTCTCTATGGGCTTTGGGGCTCTCCTAGTCGGCCACTTAAATGAAGAGGTAGTAAAAGAGGCCCATGCCACCCTAGATGTTGGCACCTTATTTGCCACTCCATCTCCTATTACAAGATCTGGCGCTGAAATTATCTGCCGCAGATTTGGTCTAGATATGGTCCGCTTCGCCAACTCTGGCACTGAAGCCACGATGTATGCCTTAAGAACAGCTAGAGCTGCGACTGGAAAACTTGGCGTAATTAAGATTGAAGGCGGATATCACGGTTCCTATGACCCTCTAATGGTTTCAGCAAAGCCAGAGATAGACCGCGCTGGTGATGCCAACTCTCCTAATGCAGTTCCTCTTGGAGCCACAGTTCCAGGTGATGTCTGGGTCGTTCCATATAACGATGCTGAGGCAATTGAGCGAGTGTTGAAGAAAGATGCAGATCAAATTGCTTGTGTGTTTATGGAGCCAGTTCTAGAAAATATTGGAATTGTTCTTCCAGATCTTGGTTATTTGGAGAGAGTTCGTGAGCTCTGTGATCAATATGGAGTTTTGTTGGTATTCGATGAAGTAAAAACAGGGCTAACTGCAGGTCCGCAAGGTGCTGCTCAGCGCCTCGGAGTTAAGCCTGATCTAATCGCCATCGCTAAATCAATTGGTGGCGGTATTCCAGTTGCTGCCTTTGGTGGCAAGAAGGAATACATGGAAGTTGTCGTCAATGGCAAACATAATCATCTTGGCACATTTAATGGTCATTACCTAGCAATGGCAGGAATAAGAGCAGTTGATCGCCTCTGTACTCCAGAAGCCCTTAAAAGATGTGAAGATTTAAATAGAGATGCTTTAAGCAAAATCGCTGAAATCATTAATGAGTATGAGATTCCAGCCCATACAGTTGGCTTTGGAGTAAAGGGCTGTATTACCTGGTCTGCTAACCCAGTTCGAAACTACAGGGATTACAAAGCCACTGACTTTGATATTGCAGAACTTTCCTTCTTCTGGTCACTAAATAGAAATGTAATGACCCCGCCAGGACTTGATGAGCAATGGCTGATTTCTCTTGCTCATGGTCAGCGCGAGATAGACATAATCGTTGGAGATTTCTTAGAGTTTGCTAAAGCACTGCGAGCTTAAGCTCGATAGTAGTGTTCTAAGTTCCAAGCCCTAACACCACCTGCAACTCCGGCAGTATTTGGAACTACAACCACATCATCACCCATCCGTTCTAAATCTATTGGGCGAATCAATCTTGCATTTCCACCACCGAGATATAACCGGTCCCACTTAAAAACTGGGCGAAGCTCTTCTACTAAAACTCTAATTCTTCGTGACCAGAATATTGTTCCAAGCCTCTTGCGCTCTTGTTCGCCGATCCAAGTGTCATAAGTCGTTGCTCTGCGTACTGTGGCATGAGAGAGTTCAAAGTGTGGCGTTAATTTTCCACCATAGAAAATTGCAAAACCAAGACCTGTTCCCAATGTAATGACTACTTCATATCCAGAGCCGGTAATAATGCCTGCGCCATGCACCTCGGCATCGTTTAGAACTAGCGTTGGAATATTTAGTTTTGTTGAGATTGCTTTTTGTGCATCAAAGCCAGACCAGAGTTCAGCGCTTTCTAGATCAATTTTTGTGCGCGGCCCACTCTTTGTAATGTAATGCGGGGTAGAAATAACAACGCCATTTCGAATCATTCCTGGCATTCCAATTGTGGCTCTATACGCTTTAGGAAATCCTGAAGCGATATCAGCAATGGTCTCTACAAATGTTGCTGGCGGAAGCGGATAAGGTGTTGGAATTCTATTTGGCTTGGAATGCATCGTTCCCGAACTATCAAGGACGCAGCTCTTGAGATAGAGGCCTCCGCAATCAATCGAGAGCGTTAGGTTCTCATCCATACCCGCATCTTCCCCCACATGGAAATCTTTGCCAAATATTTATCAAAATCCCCTTACAAAAGTGCTACTACTAGATAGGGTCTTTCTATGGCTTTAATTGAGATTCGCGATTTGGCGAAATCTTTTGGCAACGTCAAGGCTGTTGATGACATATCACTAGATATTGAGTCGGGTGAGTTCATCACCTTGCTTGGACCATCTGGATCTGGCAAGACCACTGTTCTAAGAATGATTGCCGGCTTTGAGGATTGCGATGCCGGATCAATTAAGTTAAATGGTGAAGATATAACTCACCTTCCTCCCTTTGATCGCGATGTCAATACTGTCTTTCAAGATTATGCGCTCTTTCCGCACATGAGCGTTCAAGAAAATGTTGAGTATGGATTAAGAACAAGAAAGGTCCCCAAGGCTGAAAGGGCGAAACAAGCGCTAGAAGCTATTGCTTCGGTGAAGCTTGAGGAAACTGTTAACCGTTTGCCACATCAACTCTCTGGGGGTCAGAGACAGAGAATTGCTCTGGCTCGAGCTTTAGTTTTAAGGCCTCGGGTATTACTCCTAGATGAACCACTTGGCGCACTTGATAGACAGTTAAGGGAAGAAATGCAGGTTGAATTAAAAAAGATTCAACGCGATGCTGGAATCACATTCGTCTTTGTTACTCATGATCAGGAAGAAGCTATGAGAATGAGTGATCGAATTGTGGTCTTTAACTCTGGGCGCATAGAGCAAGTTGGAACTCCGGAGCAGGTATATGAGGAACCAAGAACTAATTTTGTGGCTGGGTTTTTAGGGACTGCAAATATTTTCTCTGTAGATGTAGCTCGAAAGTTTTTAGGGGCCACCACAACAGTAAGTATTAGGCCGGAGCGGATTCGATTACAGGCGCCTGGGACCAAGATTGATAAGAGTGAAACTTCCATAACGGGAACTGTGCAAGAGGCAGCCTTTGTTGGCGCTAACACCATTTACATACTTGAGACCGATTTTGGAGTGAAATTAACGGTAAGAAAGACAAACACAGAATTGCTGGGGCAAGACAATAGTTTTGTCGCTGGCGATCAGGTAATGGCCGTATGGCGAAATAGCCATATAGCTCAGATACCTGTTTAGTGCTGACTCGAGTCACACGAAAGGAAGAAAATGAAGGGGAAGAAACTAGCAATACTTAGCGCTCTATCCGCATCTGTTTTGATCATCAGTGGATGTTCATCAGGAAGCGATGATAGCTCTGGGGTTGCAATTGAAGTGCCCGATATCCCAATGCATGAAGCCATGGGTGAATTTGAGGGCGAATTAAATATCGTTAACTGGTCAGGCTTTGTTGAACCAGCCTGGACCGATAAATTCACAGCCGATACCGGATGCAAAGTAAATCCTCGCGTTGCAGGTACCAGCGATGAAATGGTTACCTTGATGCGAACTGGTCAATATGACATCGTTTCTGCATCAGGTGATGCCGCTCTAAGACTTATCGTCGGTGGCGACGTACAACCATTAAATCTTGACCTAATTCCTAACTTCAGCGATGACATTGCCGCTGGTATGAAGGGAAATATTTACGACACAGTAAATGGAAAGCCTTACGGTGTTCCTATTGGTCGTGGCGCTAACCTGCTTCAATACAATGAAGAAGTAACAGGTGGAGCACCAGAGAGTTGGGACGTTGTCTGGGAGCTAAACACTCCTTATAAGGGCAAGATCACTGCTTACGACGCACCTATCTATATTGCTGATGCTGCAGTTTATTTGATGTATCACAAGCCAGAGCTAGGTATTAAAAATCCTTACGCTCTAGATGAAACACAGTTAGCCGCTGCTATCGATCTATTGAAGCAGCAGAATCAAGTTATTGGCGAGTACTGGTCAGATCCAGTTGCACAGATAACTTCATTCGTTGGTGGCAACACTGTGGTTGGTACTTCATGGGAAGTTCTTCGTAAGTTCGCAGCTAAAGACAACCTAAAGACAACACTTCCAGTTGAAGGTTCAACTGGTTGGTTTGATTCATGGTTGGTTAGCTCAACTACTAAGAACATCAACTGTGCCTATGCTTGGATGGATTACACCAGCAAGCCAGAGGTAAATGGCGCTATCGCTGTTAACTTCGGTATGGCACCAGCAAACGTCGCATACTGCGCTTCCAGCCCTGAGGCTCAAGCTCACTGCGATACCTTCTTTGCAGAAGATGAAGAGTTCTTCAAGAGAATTTGGCCTTGGACAACTCCAATTGAAACCTGCGTTGATGGTAGAAAAGACGTTAAGTGCACTAGCTTCCAAGAGTGGACTAACGCCTGGGCAACCGTTAAAGGTTGATAAATGTTGTGTGGGAGTCGAGTAATCGACTCCCACACAAACTAATCAAAAAAATATGTCAACAAAATCGGACTTTAGGGGCAGTCGACCAATCTCTTCCTTCTTTCTAAGAAAGCCAAAGGTTAGATTGATTTCTCTTCTGTCTCTTCCTATGACATGGATTGTTGGCGTTTACATAGTCTCACTTTTTCTTTTGCTAATTACAGCTTTTTGGAATGTAGATCCTTTTACATCAAGAGTAAGCCCTGGTTTTAATCTAGAGAACTTCATAATGGTTTTTACAGTCCCGGCTTATATTGCAACATCAATTCGTACTCTTTTTATAGCTCTATCGGTAACTGCTATCTGTGTACTTTTAGCTGTGCCACTTGGTATTTACATGGCAAAAATTGCTAAGCCTTGGCTCAGAAATATTCTCGCTGTAGCAATAACTCTGCCACTTTGGGCCGGGTACTTAGTAAAAATCATTGCTATGCGACTAGTTTTTACAGAAGAAGGTTTCTTTAATTGGTTGATGGCTCCGCTAGGTATTCGCGGGCCTGGATTCTCAATTCCAATCGTCATTTTGACCCTCACATACCTTTGGTTCCCTTACATGGCTCTTCCGGTATACACCGCTATCCGCCAGATTCCGCCAAATCTCTTCGATGCCTCAAGTGATATGGGAGCTAAGGGATTTACTACCGTCTACCGAGTTGTCATTCCACTTATTGTTCCAGCCATAATTGCAGGATCTGTTTTTACATTTTCTTTAAGTTTAGGCGATTATCTGGCTGCTCGATTCACGGGTGGAGCAACGCAAATGATTGGAAGCATTATTGCCGCAAATATCAACCTTAATCCCCCAGTTGCTGCTGCATATTCCATGATTCCAATTGCATTTGTCGTGATATATCTGATGGTGGCAAGGCGCACCGGCTCGTTGGAGCGTATGTAGATGTTAAGGCTGTCGAGATTAACCCGAGTAGCACTTGGCGGCGTTGTGTTATTCATTCTATTTTTTATGTATACCCCTCTAATGGTATTAATACTAAATTCTTTCAATGAGTCGCAGATTTCAGGCTGGCCTATTGAAAGCTTTTCAACTAAGTGGTGGGAGTTTGCTAGAAGTTATCAACCGATTAGAGATGCACTTCTTAATTCAGTTCTTGTAGCAACTGGAGCTATGGTTATTGCCTCAATACTTGGAACGCTTGTTGCTTTTGCTATGAAAGGTTTCTCCTTTTTTGGCAAAGGCACTGTGAATATTTTGATTGTTCTACCAATTGCGCTACCTGGAGTTGTGACAGGTGTTGCCTTTAGTAATACTTACTCTAATTTTCTTACGCCAATGGGATTTAATATTGGCTACTTTGGAATGATTGTGGCGCACTCAACGTTCTGTATTGTGATGGTTTTCAATAATGTTTTTGCACGTTTGCGCCGGATGAACCCAAACCTTCAAGAAGCTTCAGCAGATCTTGGAGCTGGCTTATGGCAGACATTTAGACTCGTAACTTTTCCTCAATTCAGAACCTCTTTTGCTGCAGGAGCGCTTTTAGCCTTTGCATTGAGTTTCGATGAAGTTGTAGTAACAATTTTTACAGCTCCACCAGGGGTCGACACCTTGCCATTATGGATTTTGAAGGAAGTTGGAAGGCCTAATCAAGCAAGCGTTGTAAATGTTGTTGCCACTGTTGTTATCTTGCTGTCGCTCATACCTGTCTATATTTCACAGAGATTGGCTAGAGCACAGGAAGATGAGCGGTAGAGATCTAGTTTTTTAGGATTTTAAGAGCCCGCTTTGGGCGATCAGTTATTACTCCATAAATCTCTCTTTTCTTAAGCCATCTTAGATCCTCTTTCGAATTGACTGTCCAAACATATATTCGCTTCGCTCTCATTAGATTTATCAAAAATGGGTAACGTTTTAGGGTAGTTATTTTGATGGCAACATATTCATATCTTGCAAATAATGCACTGATGCCATATCGAATGACCTTTGCACACTTCGCATCACTCTTCTCTACTCGTCGCACAGCCCAGAACGAAAATGAAATTACCACTACTTCTATTCCTGCTCTATCTATTTCTTGCTTATATTTGTTTATCAAATCCATTGTTCTATATTCTATTTCGCCATTGCTTAACACTGGATGTTTAGATTCAATCAATAAATCCTTTTTGGCTTCAATCGCCATTAATAACAATTCCTCTAACCCCATCGTGTTGGCATCTCTGATTAATTCTTGAGCACTCACGCGCGAAACAAGTTTGCGTTTTCCCGTGATTCTCTTGGTGTCTGAATCGTGGAAACACACAATTTCCTTGTCTTTTGTTAAGCGAACATCGCACTCAAAACCATCAACGCCAGCCTCGATAGCTGCCTGATAGGCAATTTGAGTCATCTCAGGATGCTTATGACTAAATCCGCGATGGGCAAAAACTTTCATCGCCCGATTATGAACCTAAGTGAATTGAGTATCCCCACTCGTCCTTTTCGAAATTTAAAAAGTTGAGATTTCATAAGGAATAGCGCCCGAAAAAATGGTGCCATTGGGCCGAATACTCGACTAAAAACCTTGGCGCGGGCCTTTAGATCCCTCTGAGTTCCCCAAGCACTTCCAGAACTTTCAGATGGGTGTTTTGCTACTTTGATTGGCAGAAAAACCCCTTTAAGCCCTTTTTTTATTGAATCTGCAATGAAAATGTACTCATCTCCGAGGTAATTATCTGCTCCCGCGCCAAAATTCTCATCAAATCTTATCCCCGCACTTCTTATCGATTCAATTCTTACCATAAGTTCATAAGTTGCCGCCTTGGCAGAATTTAATCTACTCAACTTATGTGCTTTTTTTGGATAAGTTTTACGAAGTTTGCCATTCTCATCAGATGTTTGAGCCATAATTATGGAGCAATCAGGGTGAGACTCAAAG
>SXMA01000010.1 GCA_005777515.1 Actinomycetota bacterium
TCTCCGATTACCGCTATTGGAATGATGATTTCATGCTCATCGAAGCGGAAGAAGGCGGAGGGGTCTGCTAACAGGACGCTGGTATCTAGAACGTAGGTCTTGCGACCTTCGGAGCTAGCGCGGGCCACGGAACTCCTTGCTTATTCTGTTGTTATAGGGCTTTTTCCGCCTGAATCAGGCAGATTTGCCGGGGAAGTACCACGAGAAAAAGGTAAGTCCTAAAGGCTTTGAAATCACGCGACACGCTCAAGTTCAACTTGAGGTTTTAACTACCTACCTAAACGCCGCTCTCTCATCGAATAGGCGCGAAGTGCTCGAAGAAAATCTACCCGGCGAAAATCTGGCCAGTAAGCCTCGCAGAAATAAAATTCAGATTGATGGCTCTGCCAGAGCAGAAACCCGCCAAGTCTTTGCTCCCCAGATGTTCTAATCACTAACTCAGGATCTGGTTGCCCTGCGGTGTAGAGATATTGATCCAGTGAATGAACGGTTAATTCATCTCTTATCTGCGTTAAATCTTTTCCAGAACTCTTTGCTGAATCCAGATAGCTCTTAATTGCATCGACGATCTCAAGTCTGCCGCCATAGCCAATTGCTACATTAACTTTTAGGCCAGATATTCCTGCGCTCTTTTTCTCGATTCGCTTTAGCTGCTCTTGAAGTTTCTCTGGAAGTAGCTCAAGAGAGCCCAAGACCTTGATACTCCATCTGCCAGTATCGCCAAGGGACTCAACGCTTGATCCAATAATCTGCATTAAAGAATCTAGCTCTTGGGGGCTTCGATTTAAATTATCACTTGATAGCAGCCATAGCGTCACTACATCTATTTCAGTCTGCTCACACCAGGTCAGTAGCTCAATAATCTTGCTCGCCCCAGCTCTATGGCCATGAGCTGATGAGGTGTCACCATTTAGTGAAGGATTCTCTTTGGCCCATCTTCTATTGCCATCTAAAATCACTGCAATATGGCGCGGGGTCCTACTTAGATCAAGCTTTGCAATTAAGCGCTTTTCATAGAGGGGATAGAGCGCGGACTTGATTAGAGTTTTGGCTCTCATGAGAGGGGAAATTGCCTCATAACTCGCCGCTCAGCAATAAATGAAGCAATTGGAAGGGTTCCTGCCAAGATAAATAAAATCATCCGTTTGATAGTAAAGCGCGCCCTTGCGGTGAAGTGAATAGCTGCAAGGACATAGAAGGCATAGATATAGCCATGGACAAAGGGAATCCACTTAACTTTTGCCGCTAAATCTGGATTATCAAGGAGATAGACCACTGGAAGCTCAACAAACCAGAGCAGAAGCGACATGATGCCAGCTGCTACCGCCATGAAGCGATATCTCTTAATTACTCCGGTCATAGCCCTGCCTCTTTCGTGATACTTGATAGAAGGGTAGAAAAAGTACTACCAATGCCATGAGCCACCAAATAACGACATAGGAGATGTGTTGCCAGTAATAGCCAGGCACATTCGGCTTTGCTGGATCTAGCTCTGGGCGCTTTATATCAATTTCTACCCCGTTAATTTTCTCACTTTGCGCTAGAACAAATCCATCGAAGAGTTTTTGCTCATAGCTTGAGACCAATAGCGCTGGATCAATTCTACTTAACTGCGATGAAGCCTTCTCCGCTCGATCATCAAATTGTCTATTAAAGAGCCGTCCGGTAATTTCAACGCTGCCACTGGGAAGTTCTGTATTAGAAACACTTCGCACTACCAATATCGCTCCACCTGCATCAACTTCTAAAACGCCAACAGTCCAATCTGATCTAATTCCATATCTGTCTTCTTGATTAGGGGCAATATATTGGTCAAGATATCTACCACTGAAGCGAACTATTTGATTAATTGAGTCATCGCCTAAATTCTCACCAGGGATCGCTGCCTGCGACAAGTTGATTACTGGTCTTTCTATATAAGGCTTTTGTAGCTCTTGAAACTCGCCTGCCCGATCTAACTGCCAAAAGCCAAGTCTTATAAATGTTGCACAGAGGATAAGAACTATAAAAGCTGCGCCAACTTTGCTGGGCAACTCCCTCTTACTTATTTTCATCATTGAGGCGACGCTGATCCATCCTCTTCCAGCGTTTATAGAAACTTCTAAGCAAGAAAACTGTGGCAAGAGTTAGAAATATCATCGTCATTGAGCCTGCAATGCCGGCGTCATAAACTGTTGCTTCCATGTAATCATTCTCCCATGAGTCAGCAGATCGGCGGCAACGAAGAGTTTCTTGCCCAGCGCTATGGGAAAAAGGGCTCACATGCCTGGCGCTACATCGCAGCGTTTCTTCTGATGACAGCCCTTCCCTGGTTGATCTGGAGCGCCTGGCATCATTCAAATCCGCAGATTCGAGTTACTCTAATTAGTTTTCAAAATGAGCAAGATAATTCAATCGATATCACCTATTTAATTCAGAGGCGAGATCCATCTCTTGCCTTGAATTGCACTTTGATTGCTCGGGATTTTGATAAGAATGTGGTGGGCGAAGTCGAGGTAGCAATCCCTAGTTCGAGCCAAGGCTCCCTAAAGCGGAATGACACGATTCCAACCCGCCTAAGGGCGGTTAATGCATCAGTTCTAAAGTGTGATGCAATTGATCTAAAAGGTAAGTAACCTCTGCGCCTATGAGTAAAAGTTGGTTGACCCAAGAAGCTGCAGATCGACTATCTGCTGAGCTAGCAAGCCTTGAAACAACTGGTCGCTCCGAGATTATTAAGAAAATTGAATCAGCAAGATCTGAGGGTGATCTAAAAGAAAATGGCGGCTATCACGCAGCTCGTGAGGAGCAAGGAAAGATTGAAGCTCGCATCCGACAACTAAAACACATGTTGGAAAATGCGGAGATTGGAACTGCGCCAAATAACGCAGATGGTTTGATCTCACCTGGCATGAGGGTAACTGTTGAAATCATGGGCGATGAAATGGAATTTCTACTCGGCTCAAGAGAGATTTCCTCCGGGGATTTAGATGTCTATAGCGAAAAGTCCCCGCTTGGAGCTGCAGTGATGGGAGCAAAGATTGGAGATACTAAAACCTACAACGCGCCAAATGGGAAAACGATCTCTGTAAAAATCTTAAGAGCAGCTATCTATAGCTAATTACTTTGAAGCAGTGTTGACGTATTTACGAACACTCAAAGGAATGAAAATAGCCATAATAATCACCATATAAATCAGGGACATTTCAAGGGGATTCTGGCTAGGCCAGGAATTAGCGGTAACGCCGAAGATATTCTGAAGCCCAAATAGCTCTCTACACCCGGCAACCATTGTTGAAACTGGGTTCCATTCCGCAAAGTACTGCAGCGCCTTTGGCATTCCAGTAGTTGGAGCGAAAGCATTTGAGAGGAAGGTGAGTGGAAATACGGCAATAAAGACTGCAGCATTGGCAACCCGAGCTGAGCGAACCGAGAGGCCGATTAAGACACCAACCCAAGCCATTGCAAAACCAAATAGCAGAAGGAATGCAAAGCCAAGTAAAACGTTAAAGAATCCAGAAGATGGACGCCACCCAACGGCATATCCAGCAAGCCCCATAACTGCCAAAACCACAATGTTTAATGCGCCATCACCAAGAGTTCTTCCAAAGACAACAGCTGATCTTGAGATTGGAAGTGATCTAAAACGATCAATTAAACCTTTCTGCATATCTTCAGCTAGGCCTACAGCTGTTCCTGCCAGAGTGAAAGCGACTGTTTGGACGAAGATTCCAGGCATAAGAAGTTGCACATAATCCACCCCAGGAATTCCAGTGGAGATGGAGCCACCGAATACAAATCTAAACAACAAGACAAACATTACTGGTTGGATAGTTGAGAAAATTAAGACTTCAGGAACTCGAACTAACTGCAGGAGTTGGCGCTTGGTGATAATCAATGAATCTGAGATTGCGTACTTGATCACTTTCTCCTACCTCTCTTTTGCTTAACTTCTAACTCTTCAGGATTCTTTTCTTCTGCCACATGGCCAGTCAGCGCAATAAAGACGTCATCAAGTGATGGTCTCTTAAGCGCAATATCCAGTGGGTGAATTCCTAAATCATCTAGGGAGCGAACTGCCTCGATTAACGCCCTAGAACCAGTGGTAACAGGTGCTGAGACTTGGCGAGAACCCTCTTCGACTAACACTTTTCCGCCGCTTACTTTGCCAACAATTTCTGCCACCTGCTTTAAATCTTTGGCCTCTGCAACAATCTCTAGGCGTTCTCCGCCGACTTCCTTCTTTAGCTGATCTGAAGTGCCTCTTGCTATCACTTTTCCATGATCGATAACGGCAATCTCATCTGCCAATTGATCAGCTTCTTCCAAGTATTGGGTGGTGAGTAGCAATGTTGTCCCGTCTTTAACAAGACCTTGAATCACTTCCCACATATCAATTCGTCCCCGGGGATCAAGGCCGGTGGTTGGTTCATCAAGAAAAAGAATTTTTGGTTTAACGATTAGAGAAGCAGCAAGATCTAATCTTCTTCTCATGCCACCTGAGTAAGTTTTAATTGGGCGCCTAGCAGCATCAGTTAATGAGAACTGCTCAAGTAATTCAGTTGCACGCTTCTTTGATGCTGCAGGAGAGAGATGATAGAGGCGGCTAAACATCGTTAAGTTATCCCAGCCAGTTAGTGTTTCATCCACTGCTGCATATTGACCGGATAATCCAATTACCTCACGTACTTTGCCTGGATTTTTAATCACATCGATGCCAGCGACGCTAGCGCTTCCTGAATCTGGGGTAAGAAGCGTCGCTAAAATTCTAACCGTAGTTGTTTTTCCCGCTCCATTTGGACCAAGAACTCCAAGAACTGTTCCCTCTTCGACATCAAGGCTCAAGCCATCAAGAGCTCTTACTTTGCCCTTGTCGTAGGTTTTGATTAGGTTTTCTGCAATAACTGCCTTCACCTGCCAGATAGTAGTAATCTTCGCTCTCTATTGCCAATTGCGCATCGCTAGAAAGGCCTGATTTAAAATTAAGTTCAATTCACCCTTTAAGGACCTGCCTAAAGAAGTAGCGGTATTAACCTCAATATCTTTTCTAGTGGCTGTTGGCTTCGGACTAATAATCCCTGCTATTCCGATCTTTGCTAAAACATTTGGCGTTTCAAATACTTTAATTGGATTAATTATCTCCTCCTTTGCCATTATGCGATTTGTATCTGGTCTATTTGCAGGAAAATTAGTGGACCGATTTGGGGAGCGATTAGTCCTTGGCTTGGGACTTTTTATGGTTTCGATATTTACTTTGATTTCAGGGCTTGCTCAAAACTATGAACAGTTGCTGATATTTAGAACTGCAGGTGGCTTTGGCTCATCGATGTTCTCAGTCTCAGCGGGCGCTTTAATTCTTCGAGTTGTTTCAGATAATCAAAGAGGTCAAGCTCAGTCACTCTATAACGGCGGTTTTATTGCCGGAGGTGTGGCGGGCCCAGCATTTGGTGGAGCCTTAATTGCGCTCTCTCCAAGAGCGCCGTTTTTCATCTACTCCGGACTTTTAATTGCGGCCGGAACTGTCTCACTAATCTTTCTTCATGAAAGTAGATTGGGCGCAAAAGTTGAGCAAAGCAGCGAAGAGCGCGCACTAACAATCAAAGAAGCTTTGGCAATCAAGCCTTATCTTTACTCACTATTTCTAGCATTTCTTGGAAGCTGGATCCTTTTCGGTATGCGCTCATCTATCCTTCCGCTCTTTGTTGTGGAAGACCTCAAAGCAAGTCCTTCGCTTGTAGGTTTGAGTTTTACGGTAGCGCTAATCGCCCAGGGTTCAGTGATGGTGCGGGCTGGAAAGCATTCAGATAAGAACGGACGAAAACCAGTGATCTTGACTGGATTTTCCATCGTAATGGCATCTCTTGGAATTCTCTTTCTTGCAAACAACGTGACGGTATATCTAATTGCAATGATTGTTATGGGCCTTGGCGCGGGCTTTGCGGCATCTGCTGGCGCAATTGTTGGGGATGTAATCAAAGGAAAGAGCGGAAAGGTCTATGCCTTCTGGCAGATGGCA
>SXMA01000011.1 GCA_005777515.1 Actinomycetota bacterium
GATAATCGCTCAAGAGTCAAAGGCGCGCTAGATAAAGGCGCTACTTACATCCGAGACCAGATAACCAAAGAAAATCTTGATAGCCAATTAAAAAAATATTTAAGTGCCGGAGACTTTCTCCTTGATTTAGCGTGGAACATTGATGCCAATACCATTCTTAATTGGTGCCATGACAATGGAGTTCTCTATCTAAACACCTCAGTCGAGCAGTGGGATCCTTATGCGGGAGGAGCAGATAAACATCCGCTGGATCGAACTCTCTACTACCGCCATATGCGTATGCGTGAGATGAAATCAAAGTGGAACAAAGTTGGAGCAACCGCCATTGTTGAACATGGCGCAAACCCTGGACTTGTTTCCCATCTAGTTAAGAAATCTATGGTTGATATTGCAACCCTTGCCCTTAAAGAGTCAAAGGCAGCAGCTGGGGTGGAAAGCGCCCTAACTGATGAGCGTTACAACGATCTTGCTCACCTACTTGGAATTAAAGTAATTCATATCTCTGAGCGTGACACCCAAGTAACTAATAAGCCTAAACAATGGGGAGAGTTTGTTAACACCTGGTCGGTTGAAGGTTTTTACGAAGAAGGTATTGCCCCAGCAGAACTTGGTTGGGGAACTCACGAAAAAACACTTCCGCTAAATGCCTATGAACATCAAAGTGGCCCAAAGAATCAAATTGCAATTGCTCAGCCTGGAGCAACAACTTGGGTTCGCTCCTGGGTGCCAAATTTTGAAATCCATGGCATGGTGATTCGCCATGGTGAGGCTTTTACAATCTCAGATCACTTAACTGTCTGGGATGGAGCCAAGGCTCTCTATCGCCCAACAGTTCACTATGCCTACTGCCCCACAAATGAGGCTATTGCCTCGATGAAGGAACTTGAGATGCGCTCTTGGGATCTTCATAAAAATCAGAGAATTATGAATGATGAGATCACAGATGGCGATGACCGTCTTGGAGTATTACTAATGGGCCATCCCTATAAAGCTTGGTGGACAGGATCACTGCTTAGCATCCATGAATCAAGAAAGTTGATTCCTGATCAATCAGCAACCACAGTTCAAGTTGCCTCTGCAGTTTATGCAGCAGTTGCTTGGGCGATGAAGAATCCTGACAAAGGATTACTTGTGCCGGATGAACTCCCATGGCGGGAAGTCCTTAGCTATGCCGAGAAGTACTGGGGTGGAATCCACTCCGAGGCTAGCGCTTGGGATCCTTTGATGAATCGAAAAGATTTATTTGAAGGCTGGAATGGCAAGAAAGTTGATAACAGCGATCCTTGGCAGTTCGCTAACTTCCTGGTTTAGCAATTAAGGCTTGAGTTGCTTAGCCGCTTTGATCTCTTCAAGGCGAGCAAGTGACTCAAGCCTTTCTGCGGCATGATCAACTATGCGTTTTGGATAGCCATTCTTATATCCGCTATCTGAATCCCAAGGTTCGTGAACATCATCACCCTGTAAATGAGAGAGCTCTGGGATGTATTTTTTAATGTAAATTCCTTCAGGATCAAATCGTCTTCCCTGCTCAATTGGATTAAAGACTCGGTAATAAGGTGAGGCATCAGTGCCGCAGCCTGCTGTCCATTGCCAGCCATGTGAATTTGATGCCACATCATTATCAATTAGGTATTTCATAAAGAAATTAGCGCCATGTTGCCACTCAACATGAAGGTCTTTGACTAAGAATGAGGCCACCACCATGCGAGTTCGGTTATGCATCCATCCTTCTTTAACTAATTGGCGCATTGCTGCATCAACAAATGGATAACCAGTCTTTCCGCTAGCCCAGGCTTCAAATGCCTTCCCAGGTTTTTCATAGCGCATTTTTTTGTATTTGGGATCGTAGTAATCGCGGCTAGTGTGAGGGTTATTGTGAAGTACATCGGCATAAAACTCTCGCCAAGCTATCTCTTTGCGATAAACCTCATGGCCTTTTGACTGACCAAGTGCGGCAAGAATAGTTCTAGGATGAATCTCGCCCCAACGAAGATGCGGACTTAACTTACTTGTTCCTTCAATGCCTGGAATATTTCGATTATCGCCATAATCGGCCGATGACTCCTTTATAAACTTCTTAAATCTTGTGAGCGCAGCTGCCTCTCCTGCTTCTTGTAAAACAATTCCTTCAGGGGCTTTCCAATTTGGAATATTCTGATCACTTTTCTTAGGTGTAACCCAATTAGGACTTTTAGGTGCTGCAACTGGAGCGCGCCAACCATGAGCTAACCATGCTCGATAAAAAGGGGTATAAACCCGATAAGGCGTTCCATCACCTTTTAAAACTCTTCCTGGAGCAACGGCGTATGAAGATCCAAGTTGTTCTATTTTGATCCCTGCGCTTTTTAGCTCCTCATCTCTTGCACTTCCATATGGTGCAAAGGGAAAAGCTGAGTGAATTGACTCTGTTTTATATCGCTTCATTAAATTTGAAAGAACTTCCACCGGATTTCCACTTATCACATGGAGAGCGCCTCCTAGAGAATCATTCAAAGCCCTTAGTGAATTAGCAAGAAAAGCTCTGCGATGATCGCCAGCTCGCTCTGAGATTTCATCATCTAAAATAAACAAAGGAATGACTTCATCTGCTTCATCAAGACAGGCTAAAAGAGCAGGATTATCTGCAAGTCTTAAGTCCCTTCGAAACCAGAAAATAGAGCGCTTACTCATGGCGTGATTCAACCACTACTTTTCATATTTAGCGCTGCGATCTTGATTAAGAAATGCGATAAATGCCAAGGGAGGCACTGTCAGATTTATAAATCTGCCCCTTCAGTTCAGGGCCATATAGCCGCTGCTTCACTTCGGCGATTCCTTCAATGTTACTCTTCTGAGCAGATCGGCTCACCACTACTAAAAGTTTTTCCCGCTTAGATTCTCTTTCAAAGGCCAAGAGATCATCTTTGATCATTATCCAACGTAGCCCCCCATGCACCAGGGCGTGAGACTGGCGTCTAATTTTAATCAGCTTACTAACTTCGTTTAGAAATTCATGATCCCAGCTCTGTCTGCTCCAATCGATAGTTCTGCGCCCATCTTCTCCCCACTGTCCCTCTACGCCTAATTCATCGCCTGCATAAATTGAGGGAACGCCAGGATAGGTAAGTAGAAGACCCATGCCAGCAATGTGGCGCTTAGCATCTCTTCCTACAACACTTCTAAATCTTGCAGTGTCATGTGAATCAAGTAAGAGCATTGAGGAGACAAAGTTTCTCCAAGGAATAGTTGAAGAAAACTCTTTCATTGCCGAAACCATTTCGCCAGCAGTAAAACGAGGAATTGATACTGGGACGCCAAAGAAAGCTTTCTCAACTTCAGCTCTATGGTTTAGCCATCCCCAGAGTGGACGCATAAAGCCGTTGTAGTTCATAGTTCCATGCCAGCCAAATCCATCTAAATCACTGGGGAAATGGTCCGCATTTTCTGCAACTAACCAAGCTTGGCTATTGCTTTCGTGCAGCGCTTTCCTTACGCCAGCAATAACTTCGCCGTTGATGTCTTCTCCTTTGTAGCGACCAGTCATATTTCCAACATCTATTCGCCATCCAGAGAGGCTGTAGGGTTTCTTCAGCCATTTCTTAACTATTGAATTCTTACCTTCATACATCAACTCACGAAGTTTCTTGGAGTTGTAATTTAACTTAGGAAGAGAGGCAAGCCCCCACCATCCCTCATATCCATGCTTTACTGACTTATCCCAGTAAAAAAAATCTCTCTCTTTGGCCTTCTTTGATT
Organism: Actinomycetota bacterium; assembly: GCA_005777515.1. Lineage (GTDB taxonomy): Bacteria > Actinomycetota > Actinomycetes > Nanopelagicales > Nanopelagicaceae > MAG-120802. The sequence continues at coordinate 3,736 of SXMA01000011.1, forward strand.
TCAAAGATCGTTGCAACCAGCGGTGCTCTCTGCCGCAATGATTAGTGGTTAAATCCCCCATTAAATAAATACCTGAGCTCTTTGCCTTCTTTGCTAGACGTATTAGCGCAGCATCACCTCCAAGAAGTGGATCTACTTCATCGAAGGAACTTGCGTCATATCTATGAGTTGAGCCAGCAGGGAAAATCGGTGTGAAATAAATTCCATTAATTCCTAATTTTTTCAAATACTTCAGATGTTGAGATACTCCATCGAGATCACCACCAAAGAACTCCACTCCAGTGCTCTTATCTCGTCCTTTAGGAAGCTGATTCCAAGGCCTTGAAATGAATTTTTCAGGCTTTAAGTGCTGATACTTTCCTGTTGTTGCAAATCTATCGGGAAAGATTTGATAGAAAACAGCACTTCGAATCCATTTTGGAAAAGCTGGTGTTGCTAGCAATTGAAAGTCATTTGCGCTAGTTACATCATGGCTCTGAAATCCACGAGCATTAAGCCAGGAGTAGGTATCTCCGTTTACTATCAAGAATCGATATGGGGTTTTCAAATTCTTTATCTCAACCTTAACTTGCCACCATTGCTCGCCCTGAATAGTGCTTCGCTTCATTGGAAAGAAACGTGGCTCTCCATCGTGGTAAAGCCTTAATATTGCTTGTTCGATTGGGAAACTAGAGCCCGCGCGAAACTTAAAGGTGACTCTCTCCTGTAACTTGGGCGAACTTGAGCTCAAGTAAAGTTCACTGCCATCATGGTGTGGCAATATTGAAAGCGATTTCTCGAAGCTCATTTTTCCCTCCTTTCGAGTCAAAAATACTTGCCTTTACTTCAATCGGGCCAGAGTATTCGTTGGGATCAATAAAGACATTAAAAGGTTGATTAAGGTCAACTCCGAGAGTGCTCCACTTACTGTCACCTTTAGTTCTAATAAAGAACTCTGCTATTAATAGATCCTTGCTCTCAACTTTTAAGGAAACGTTATAGAAACCACTTAGAAAGTCCTCTTTCGCAGAGAGTTTCCCAAGCTCTATTCCTCTCTGGTTTATCTCACCTTCTGCCCTCAACACAGCTGAACTAAGTCCATCTAGCTTAAGAGTTAACTCACCGCTCTTACTATTAAACGATTTACCATTGATTAAATCTCTCCATTTTCCACTAGTAGCTGTTGAGATTTTTACCGTGCTGGTCTTGGCGCTATTGTTTAGAACTACCAGATACTCTCTCTTTTCATTTATTGCTCGCTTTGAAAAAGCAAATACTGAGCCCTTGGCATAGCGAATCTGCATCTGCTCATTTGCTAGAGCCGGATGGGCTGTTCTCAGTTCAGATAAAGTGATTAGATGCTTGGCAATTGGATTTGAGAAGGTATTGGCGAAGGAATCAGCGCTACCAACTGGTTTACCAGCAACTCTGGGCTCTTGCTTCCAAATTTCAACCTTAGTTGGAAACAAATCTTGGCGAGCTAATTGATCTCTACCATTTCCACTTCCGAGGATTCCGACTTCGTCCCCGTAGTAAACCGTTGGAACTCCACGACTTAGATATAGCAGAGTATTGGCAAGTTTTACTCTAGAGAGAAGTTGACCTGGTGGATTTATCTTTACACGCTCAATTAGAAAATTTGCTCGCCCCATATCGTGATTGCCAAGGAAAGTAACTAGATTTGAAGCTGAGGTAGTTGCGCTAGTGTAGTAATCATCATAGGCAAAAAGATTTTTTAGGATTGAAGCGCTAGAACTAGAGGCAGCGTAATCAACAGCAACTCTTTGAAATGGAAAATCTAGAGCGCTCTGCATTTTATTGACTCTGATATACGGCATCAAAGCAATTGGGCTTGGCTCCCAAACTTCGCCAAAGATTGTGAAATTTGCTACCCCTGACTTTTTTGCAATCTGATTTATCTGTGGGCTCCAGTTTTTGAAGAACTGATCGTCTAGATGCCTGGCAGTATCAACCCGAAAGCCAACAAATCCATATTTCTCAATCCAATCGCCATAGACTGCGGCCAGTCCGTTATATACCTCGGGTTTTTCGGTAGCTAGATCATCTAGCCCAAAAAAGTCACCGTCTCTGACACATGCCCCAGGGCTCCAGCAACTATTCATATCTCCATAGTTATGATAATTACTTATCTCATTAAGCCAGCTTGGATTCTTAATATTCTTATACTTATCTGGGATATAGGCATCACGATTGTTATACCAAACAATGTCTCCGGTGTGATTAGTAACTACATCAAGAATGAGTTTTAATCCCAACTTCTCGGCACAGCTTCGAAGCGCAATTAAGTCTTCTTTGCTGCCTAAGTGAGGATCAATACCAAGGAAATCAACGCCCCAATAACCGTGATATCCAGCTCCGCCATCGGTTGATGGTTGTTGCACCACTAATGGAGTTAGCCAAATGGCAGTAAAACCTAACCTCTTTAATCTTGCTAGGCCGTTATCATCAACGCAGTTGCCAGTAAGTCCCTTTAAATCTCCACCATGAAAAAAAGCAGTATGAGTTGGATTAAATCCTGGCAAGTCATCATTACTTACATCACCATTTCGATAGCGATCTGGCATAACAAAGTAAATAACCTCTTTATCTATTCCAGTTCTTGCAATGTCTACCTTTGGAGTTTGGGCATGAAGAGATGTAAATGGCGCAAGCAGTAAAGCAAGTAGTGCAAATAAGGCCCGCCTTGAAAGCTTCATTAGCCCTTAACAGAACCAGCAGTTAAGCCACTAATAATGTATTTCTGCAGGCTTAGGAAAATAATCACGATCGGTATTGAGGCAATTATTGATCCAGCTGCAAAAGGCCCCCAATTCTCAGAATATTGGCCTCCAATAAATTGTTGTAGCCCAACTGCAACTGTTCTGCTCTCTACTTCAATCAAGAACAATCTAGCTAGAATAAACTCATTAAACGTCCCAATAAAGCTTAAAAGCGAGACAACTGCTAAGACTGGCGCCGCTAAAGGCACAAATATCTGCCAATAAGTCTGCATAGCGCTTGCTCCATCGATCTTGGCCGCCTCATCTAATTCCGCCGGGATCGAATCAACGAAGCCCTTTAGAAGCCAAATATTGACCCCCATGGCTCCTCCAAGATAGACCAATACCAATCCCATTTGCGTTCCAATTCCAAGGCCAGGAGCAAATTTATAAACTCGTTCCATAATCACATACAGAGCAGATAGCGCCAGGATGGCAGGAAACATTTGAATCAAAAGCAATAATTGAATACCGAATTTTTTTCCTTGAAACTTTAGGCGGCTAAAGGCAAAGGCGGAGGCCGCTCCAATAACTACCGAAGCCACTGCCACAAAGCCTGAAATAATCAATGAGTTCTTCATCCAAGTTAAGTATGGGATTCGCTCATCATTAAAAAGCACATCAAAATTCGCAAATGAGATTTCGCGCGGTAAAAACGAAGTTACTTGAAGACTTCCCGACTCATTGAATGCTGACAACAGGACCAGATAGAGTGGAAAGAGCGCAAACAGGCACATTACAGTTCCAGTGATGTGTCGCCAAAGGTTCTCTCTAAACCATTTTGTCATGTAAAACTCTCCAAAACTTTAGATTTCCTTACCCCATAAAGTGAAATGCTTGCCACCAAGAAGAAGATTAGAACAGATATTGCACTAGCCAAGCCTAAATCTTGAAGATTACTTCCAAAAGCGATTTGGTAGGTATAGCTAATCAATATGTCAGTAGATCCGGCAATCTCACCATCTAATTGCTCTCTTGGTCCCCCGCCAGTTAATAGATAGATTAGATTGAAGTTATTAAAATTAAAGGCAAAAGATGCAATAAGAAGTGGTGAGAGTATTTGGAGAAGTAGAGGAAGAGTGACTTTGCTAAAAACTTGCCTTGGGTTTGCTCCATCTATCGCTGCTGCCTCCAATAATTCACTAGGAATTGCCTGCAACGATCCACTAGAAACTAAGTAGAAGTAAGGAAATCCCAGCCATAGATTTACCAATATCACGGCAAATCGAGCAAATGTCGGATCTTGAAACCAGGCAATGTCACTTCCTAAAATCTCATTCACCGCACCAAATTCCGTATTGAACATTCCTCCCCAAATGAGAATCGACATAACACTTGGCATTGCATACGGGAGCACCAAGATTGACCGGTATATGCGGCGACCACGAATGGGCTTGTTAAGGGCAAGAGCTAGAAGTAGGCCAAAAGAGAATTGAGTAAGCACAGTTAAGGTAGCAAATACTACGGTCCAAATAAAGACTGAAATTAATGGATCTCTAACTCTCTCATCACTGACTAGTCTTACGTAATTGGTAAACCACGCTGGATCTCTCCATCCCGGTTCAAGAAAATCAGATTTATCATCTGGATTAACGTAATTTCCATTACCGTTGTCTCGGTAAATTGAATCATTTATTAAACTCTTAAAAATGTCTTGATCTGGTAGATACTCCAAGCTCTGGCGAAATACTGCGCCGACGTTCAGATTCTCCACAGTAATAAAGTATTGCTTGTTGTAAAAATAGCGGACTGTCGCTGCTTTGCTCGAAGCTATTTCACTTGCATCAAGTGGAGTGAATCCGTTGACTCTCTGCGCAACAAAATTTTCATCAAGTTCTACTTGATCACTTAGAAGTTCAAATCTGCGCTCTGAAGTTGAAATGAAATATGCTTTGTTTTCTATATCTGAAACTAGAATTGCTTCACTTTCTTGGAATTTTCCAACCACAATATCAAAGGCTGAATTATTCTCATCGGGTTCAAGAGCAAGTGCTTTGATACGACCGATTGCCTCTTCTTTGCCGATGTAGTTTCCAGTCTTGTAGTTATAGGTCGACATAACAACGGTATAAAGAATTGGGGTAATAACAAATGCTGATAAGAGTAGAATCCCTGGTAAGAAGAACTTAAGCGGAACAGTTCTTTTACTAAAGTAAGTAAAATTAATTGCAAAAATAGCAATGGCAAGAAATGCTGCTATGACATACTCTTTTTTGGCAAATGCACTCTGCGTTAGAGTCAGAAGTAGAGCGCTGATCAGCGCCACAATGGCAACCTTTATAGTGGTTGCAACTTTTCCTCGGATAAGCATCGAAAGCAGATTGATCACCAACTCCAAATGTTTGGTTGAAACCTTACTGCAGAAAGAGAACTGACGTGGTCCCTTAGAACCACGTCAGTTCACCTAATTCATCTTGATATCAATCAAGAGTTTTTCTGCTGACTATAGGTCGTTATAAGCAGCCTTGAGGTTTGCTCGCCAAATTGCGGCCAACTTCTTAGCCTCAGTTACAGCGTCCTTGCCATCGACTAGAACTGCAGTCCAGTAAGCAGGTGCTGAATCCCAGTAGCTCTTACCACTAGGTCCGTTCAAAATAGCACCAACCTGAGGAACGCTTGCAGCAGCAGCAGAGGCGCCAAATCCTTTTTGGCCATCTGTAACTGTTGCATCGGATGCAGCGCCTTTTTCAGCTGGTGGGCGCTTTTCATTTAACTGATAGGCAACCTGACCTGCAGTGGATCCGAAGAAGTCAACGAGTAGAGACTTAGCTGCTGCCTCTACACCGTTTGATGCTGCAAATGTTGTTAGAAGCGCACCAGATACTGATCCGAATGCATTTCCACTCCTACCTGAAGTACCTGGAACTGGCATTAGATTCATAGTGAATCCCTTTGCCTTGTAATCATTCCACTCCCAGTTTCCAATGATTGCGAAAGGAACGCTTCCGGCTAGGAAGTTGTCCTTGCAACCAGTATCAGTTGCTGGGAAGAAGCCATTGCTCTTCTTGCCATCCATTAGGAACTTCTTTACGTTTGCGCCAAACTCATTTGGATTGAATGACTTGGACTTATTTATAGTTCCATTTGGATTGAAGTAGTAAGCATCAGCTCCAAGTGCTGAAAATACTGAGTGTGCGCCCCATGACATACCGCCACCGGCTACACATAGACCAGCCTTTAGGCTCTTGGAAGTCTTATTGGCCTTGTAGTAATCAACCATTTCACCAAATGACTTTGGAGCGGAAGTTACAAGCTTGGTGTTGTAGATCATTGCCACGTTGTTTACGTCAACAGGAATGCCATACAACTTCTTCTTATAAGAGAGATCATAGAACTGGGATGCTGAGAATCTGGCGCGCTGTGACGCGGTCAGAGTTAATGGAGCTAGCTTTCCATTCTTAGCAAGTGTTGGGACCCAGTCATTAGCACCAACTACGATATCTGGACCAGTAGTTGCTGTTGCCTTATCGATCGCATCTTTTAGCGCATCGAAGTTAGCAAATGACTTGATAGTTACGGTATATCCCGGAACCCAGTCACCTTTTGTTGCCAGAGTTTTTGTAAGATTTGGTCCGCGTGATTCATCTGCCCAGACCACAATTTTCGTGTTGGCTTGAGCAGGTGTCACAGCAAGGCCTGCTGCAAGAGCAAGTGTTGCTAGTACTGCGAACCCTCTAAAGAATTTCTTCTTCATTAATTTTTCCTCCATGGAAGTATCTACAGCGAGGGGCTGCAGAGAAGGCAATTCCAGCCCTAAACAAAGATGGCGTCAACACTAAAGGGCCCTATCGGCAAGCGATCTTGGGCGGTTACTTATTTGTTATAAATCACTTGCCTTTACACGCTAGTTTTCAGACTAGAGGTGAAGTCCTGAAACGCTCTCATCCCAGCCCTTAACATCCTCCGGCCTTCTTGGCGCCTTACCGATATATCGAGCAGATGGTCTAATTAAGCGACCAGTTCTTTTCTGCTCCAAGATATGGGCCGACCAGCCAGCAGTTCTTGCTGAAGTAAACATTGGTGTGAACATATGTCCTGGAACTTCTGCAAAATCAAGAAGAACAGCGGCCCAGAATTCAACGTTTGTCTCCAAAACTCTATCTGGTCTTCTCTCACGAAGTTCAGCTAACGCTGCATCTTCTAACGCTTTAGCAACTTGATAGCGAGGAGCACCAAGTTCTTCGCAAGTTCTACGAAGCGTTCTCGATCTTGGATCCTGCGCGCGATAAACGCGATGACCAAATCCCATCAAGCGCTCACCTTTATCTAACAACTCTTTCACATATGCTCTTGCATCTCCGCGTCTTTCAACTTCTTCAATCATCTGCAGAACTCTGGAAGGAGCGCCGCCATGAAGTGGCCCAGACATCGCTCCAATTGCTCCAGATAAAGCTGCTGCAACATCAGCACCTGTTGATGCAATTAC